>CAIXNQ010000128.1 GCA_903920835.1 uncultured Bacteroidota bacterium
TGCTTTTTTGAGTGCAACGCTTTTTCCAAACGAACTTCTGGATTCGCTTAAACTCGAGATGGATTCTGAAGTAAAATGGAAAGAAAAACCTTACAATTGGGTGGTGAACCCAAAGCTTTCCCCCAAGAAATATAATCTTAACGAAGGTAACGGCAACAATTACTTTTCTGAAATAGACACCCTTCAAACCACCGTTTTGGGTTATCAGAGTGGTGATAGCACTCGGGTGAATTTCATTAAAATAGCTTTAGGAAAAGGCAGTTTTTTTCTACACACACAACCCAATGCATTTTCTAACTTTCATTTATTGAAAGCCAATCATGCCGAATATGCCCAACAGGTGTTGTCTTACGTTCCGAAAACCAATTTGTTGTGGTATGTTAAAGACCAAAATGGAGCAGTAATTTCTGACTCTCCCATGCGGTATATCCTCAAGCAACCCGCGCTCAAATGGGCTTGGTACTTTTTTTTAATTGGCATGGTTCTGTTTATTGTTTTTAATGTCAAACGAAAACAGCGCATCATTCCCATCATTACGCCACTTGCCAACACCACTGTTGAATTTACTAAAACCATCGCCAATCTCTACTATCAAGAAGGCGATTATGACACCGTGATCAATAAAAAAATCGTCTTTTTTCTGGAAAAAATCAGAACAGATTATTACTTAGACACCACTTTTTTGAACGAAGATTTTGCAAAAAAACTCCAAATCAAATCGGGCAAATCGCCAGCGGTGGTCAACAATCTATTATACCTCATCAACCATCACCGTCGCAGCCCCCACAACAGCATTGATGCCGACCTGATTGCACTCAACAAAGCCATTGAAGCGTTTTGGGCATGAGTCATTTGTGACCTGTCAGGCTTTATTGAAAGTTTACTTCAAAATAATAAGTCAACTAAAGCAAACACAAAAAAATCTTCACCTACCCCTAACCTAAAACCTACCACCTAAAACCTACCACCTAACACCTAACACCTAAGCCCTACCACCTAAGCCCTACCACCTAAGCCCTACCACCTAAATTAATAGTTACAAAAAAAAACCTTCTCAATCAATCGAGAAGGTTTTTTATAAATTTTGAAGGGTTAAATTAATCCTAAACTGCTTCTAACAACAACACCAATTCTGTTGTTTCGCCTGTAACTACAGTAAAAGATTCAGTTTTTGGTTTATAATTCGGGTGCATCGCTTTTATCTGATGGCTACCTGCCACGAGGTTGGCTACTGTGTTATAACCTCTTTCGCTCGAAACCCTTGTTATTCCTTCGCCTACTAATTCTAAATTTACGTTCGGAATCGGATTGTTCGTTACCGCATTAAGCGTTGTTATAGTTAAACTCAGTTGATTGCTTCCAGTAGCATTAACAGCGCGCAAGTTTTTATAAATATTAACAAATGAAGGTTGTGTAGCAATCAGCATACCTATTAAATTGTCCATTCTTGTTTCAAGAATAGCTACAATTTCAACAATAAAACCTTCAATTTTTTCTGTTGCCTCTTTTCGTTTTGCGATGGCAACAGCAGGATTTTTCATAATAGCACCAAAGGCAGCAAGCGTTGTATTATAGGTGGTTAACACAGCAGCGGTTATGCCATAAGGAGCTAAGTTAGCCAATTCTGCGTTAGCATCTGCCGCAAGATTGGTACAAACGCCTATAATTTCTGCATCTCTAAACCGAGCAATGTCTGTTTTGGTATAAAACACCCGTTTATACAATTCACTTTTACCTTCAATTTGTGAATATCCGCTCATGCTACCGCTGATTAACAGCGTTTGGTCTTCTAGAGAAGTGCGAATTTTGTCTTTTTCTTCAGTAATGCCCGTTGGGTTTACGAGTTGCAGCGCCACTTGAACAGCCATCGCGTCGATTTTTGAGCTCAAAAGGGTTTTGGTTGCGGTAATAGGCACATTGGTGTTCCACAAAAGTGGGTTGTCGTCGAAATGATTCTCTACCGCCAGAAACATGTCGTAATTGTCTATTTGTCTTTTTTGCATAGTGAAATTATTTAATGATTTATAATTCAAAAATAACGATTATTTTTATTTGATATTATGATTGAACCTACTTTTTATTAACAATTTATAAACTATTACACTTTATATATCAAACATTATTCCCAATTTATAGCATTTATGGTATAAATTAAAGGTTAAGACGAGGTTTTTTGGTGCAAAATCTTGTTACTTGATAATCAAACAATGTTTAGAAAAGTACATCAATCGTTTTTATAGTTCAAACAAGTATTTTTTGACTGTAAGTATATTTAATAGCTTCAAGCTTTTTCGAATTTAACGACCCAAATTGTAATGTTTATTTGTAAGAAGCCATTGCGATGCTGTAAAAGGCTATTGTTTGCATGTAAACCGCCATTGCGATAGTGTAAACTGCCATTGCGACAGTGTAAGACGCAATTGTTTTAATGTAAACCGCCATTGCGACAGTGTAAACGGCTATTGTTTAAGAGTAAGACGCTATAAATTGCCTGTAAGACGCTATTGCGAAAAAACAATGGGGTTTGACATGGAAACATTAGGGTTTGGCTGGTTATGACAATGTTTTGATTGTATATCTTTAGTTATTGATTTAAACTCCCAGCGGGTTCATTGGAATTTTCGTTGGGACAATACTTGTTTTATTGAACTACCTAGTAGTTTTTTTTAGCAGTCAATAAATTGTGAAAAGCGAAAAATAAAATGAGGAGTGAGTACCTTTAAAAACTTGTTAGCACCAAGAGCATTCAAAAAATTAAAAGCCCTATTGATTAGTAATAAAAAAATAATATATTTGAAAAATAAATAATGCGCTACTAAGTAGCGACAATCTACCCGATTTTGGGTGTATAGTCGCTATGGAATAGCGAGTATATACAAGTTGGCGGTAATTTTAACACAGAATCGGAAACTAAATTAATTATGAAATTCAACAATTTAAATGTTTGGCTTACTGAAAAGTCTGAAAGAGGAAAAAAATTAATTGAACTTGGCTATACAGATGTTTATGGTCATCCACAAGCACATATCTATTATGAAAAGGGAATTCCTGAATTTGATGCAATTTTAGATTATGAAAATTACATTAAGGAAGGCTACTTATGTACATTATTAGCAAATGAAAATGATATTAGTATATTCCTAGCAAAATTGAAAGGAGAAAAAATTTCAGACTTCGGTGTAGCCAGTATTAACAGAAAAAATATTTTATCCTTCGACGAACTAGAAAGTAATGATTTGCTAATAGTAAAAGAAGAAGAATCTAAACACAAGACCAAATCTATGTTGAAAACTGGCACTAAAATGGCTTTTTCAGGTGCAGGACTTCTCGGAGGAATTGTCGTTAATGCCATTAATTCTTCAGGCGGCACATCAGTAGATGCAAATACAGAATTAAGTAAGGGAGCAAAATTCATTTTAAAATACAAAGATATTAATGATGAAGAAAAGTCAATTGTATTTTACAGTTCCGAACGTAGTCGTTATAAAGTACAATTATTTTTAAATACTTATTATAAATCTGAACTTCCTAAACAAGCTACAAATCCAAGTACAAATTCTTCCAGTAATTGCTTTATCGCAACAGCTTGTTACAGAGATTTATATTCTCCTGAAGTTATTTTGCTCAGAAAATTTCGAGACGATGTTCTCTATAAAAATTTCATAGGAAGAATCTTTATCAGAACCTATTATTTTACAAGTCCATTCTTCTTCGAACGCTTGTTAAATAATCCGAAAATTTCTAATCGAATAAAATATTTTATAGATAAATTAATTCAAGTAATTAAACAAAATCAATTTTAAAATTATTTATTATGGACTACATAAAAAAATTTACTGAATATTGTGAGATGATTATCGAAAGTAAAAAGATTGAAATTCCAAATAAAACAATTCCACAAGCAATACGACGACATGAGTTTAGTGAGAATTGTAAAACTATGAAGGAGTTTCTTAAGACGAAATTTCACAATGAAGCAAATAATATCGAAGCCCAAGCGCAACGTGAAAATAAGGTTCTGACGTTAGAAGAATTAAAAGAAATGCAAAAAATTAGTGATAATAAAATCAATGAATTCATAGATAAAGCGAATGACGAATTTTCTGAATTGTAATGGAATAAAATTATACATTATTAACAGAAAAACTACCGCCAACACTTGCTAAAACTTATGGCTAGTTTTGCGGTAAATTGTTCGTTTACTTTTCATAACTTCGCTTGGTCGGTTATGGAAAAAAAGCTTTCCATAAGCCGCCACAAGCTCTAGCAAGGAAACGTTACAAGCAACCCTAACGGACAACACACAGCGACAATGAACCAACAGAATTACATAGACACTTCATAAAATAAAATAGTTTTACATTAGACTCGACCTAATCTGACAGTCGTTAAAATGTCGGAATAAATTTTAACAATATAAAAAAAACGAAAATGGACCAAAACAAAATCGAAATGTTCATCGCATCAATGGGAAGTAAATTTCCAAGCGAAAAATTAATGCTTATGAGAAACCAACTTGAAAAAGTTGACGACAGTAAGTTAATGGTTATTCAATCAATTGAATACAAAGACCCCACAACACTTTTAATAGTTTCAATTCTTATCGGTGGTTTAGGCATAGACAGATTTATGCTTGGACAAACAGGAATGGGAATTGGTAAATTGTTAACCTGTGGCGGTGTTGGTATCTGGACAATCATTGACTGGTTCTCAATTAAGAATGCAACGAAAGAATTAAATTATCAAAAATTCTCTCAGGTTGCTTTTTAGTCTTCGACAAAACTATTACGCTAAATATCTGCTGACTATAATTTTTATAGTTGGCGGGTATTTGGCTTTGGTTTTACTTGACAATTTTTCAAATCATAACCACCAGACACTTTGTTTATTCAAATTGACGACAAGTATTCCTTGCCCTGGTTGTGGTATGGGACGAGCGACTCTTGCATTATTAAATGGCGACATTCCGCTATCATTTTCATACAATATTCTTTGTATTCCATTTACGACAGCAATTATTATTTCACTAACTTGGTTGACCGTTGACATATTTAGACAGCAAAAAACATTTTTCAAATTCGTAAAACAGGACATAAGTAACAAATACAAATTTTTACTTTTTTCATTACTAATAATTGACTGGACAATTAATATAATCCGACTATGACAGCAACAAAGGTGGACAGAAGGGCAGCTTGTAACACGGGTTTGGCAAAAGTGGCGGTTCAGTGCTCCGCAGACACATTTGTGGTTAATCAAAGTTTGGTTCTCCGCATCAACATTTGTGGTGAAAATCGCCACCTTCGCCAAGCCCGAAACCGTTAGCAGCGATTTTGCCCAACAACCACAAAAAAAAGAAAGATATGAGTTTATTAGATTTCATGGAAGAAAAAGCAATTGAAAAAGGAATAACAGCTTGCCATAATTGTTTAACATCAGACATTTTCTATTCTCTTTTGGGCAAATGCTCAGAGTGCAACACAATGTTAGAAGAGAAACCTACAATAAAAAAATTACAAATGTTAACAAAAGATAAAAATCTTCCTGTTGAA
>CAIXNQ010000129.1 GCA_903920835.1 uncultured Bacteroidota bacterium
AGTATTATTAAAATTGTTTTTTTTTTAACAAAATGTTTTTTTTTTTTTCAGTTAAAAAATGAATACTGATGCAGTTAATGAAATGAATACTGATGCAGTGATACAGTCGAATGAATCGAAAATAGCACATGAGAAATGGGATAGCGTTGAGGTCCAAGAGGAGCGTTGGAAAAGTGTCAAAATGCAAATGAGAAAATATAGTGGAAATGTAAATGGTATAACGTATCCAGCTAATAATTCGGTCAATCAAGAAATGAATTTTCACTCTGCTTTAAGAGCAACATTGGTCGCAAGAAACATTATTAAAGACTAATAAATTAAAAAAAGTATTAAAGACTAATAAATTAAAAAAAGTAGTTTTATTTATTTATTGCGCATAAGGTACATTTTTTTCTATTTTTTCAAAGTAAAAATTGTCCGTTGTAAAATGAGGTAGCGAAAGTTTTTCGTCCATTATAACCTGATATAGTTGATAAGCCAGTTGTTTATAAAATGCTGAAACGTCTTTAAAAATTTTTATTTCAGCTAAAAAGTCAGTTAAAAAGTGCGGTTGGGCGATAATGTGCAGATTTTGCGATTTTTTAACTCTGGAAACAGCGACGTAGAATAAGTGAGGTACAAATTGTTTTTTGTTCACATAAACTACCAAAGCGTCCAAATTTAACCCTTGCACTTTATGCACCGTTAATCCATATGCTAGTATGAGGGGGAATCCAGTACATTGGGCTAAAATTTCGTTGTTGTTATTTAATAGCGTTTCCGTTTGCATTGCAAATATTATGGTTGTATTGTTCACAATAAGGGTAAGTGAGCCGTACTCTACATCAATGTCTTGTACTATTGCAAAGTCTCCATTAACCAAGTGTAATTCTGGTAAATTCCGAATGATCATAACCCTGCACCCCTCTTTTAATAGAACAGATTCAGGTGTTTGAAAAGGCCATACCGGAGGCATAAAATCCGCTTGTTTCTTTTCCACTAGCGACGGAAAGTTAAATTCTTCAGGCTGTAAAAAGTTCATTCGGGCGTTATTGTAGGCATTTGTCTCTTTTTTCGTAAAAAAAACGCGCAAGTAGTCTTGGTTAAAAGTGTCTTTTGCAGTATTTTTTTTTTGAAAAAAGTCATGCACGGTATCGTTTATTTTGCCTATGCGCAACAGTTGCAAAGCTCTTTGAAAATCTTTGTCTTCAGATTGGCGAAAATTTTTTGTTAGCGTAACGTTTTCAAAATTGCAATTTATCCAAACGTCATGTTTCGGTAAAATATAAGGACAGTCTACGGGCGGTAATTGATAAAAGTCACCAGCCAAAAGCACCATAATGCCTCCAAACATGACGTCTACATTTTCCTTTATATTTTTGAAAAGGTCGCTAACAAGTTGTAACAATTCTCCGGTCAGCATAGACACTTCGTCTATGATGAGCAAGTCTGTGCGTTTTATTCGCTCCTTCACCTCTGCGTGCATGTGTTTTAAAACATCTTTTGCAGACTTGTTATTTATGGGCAAACCTGCAAAAGAGTGCAAAGTCATACCTTTTTCATAGTTTCTAGCCGCTATAGCTGTTGTAGCAGTAATAAAAACATTTTTTTGAAGTTTTGTAAAAAAGCGCTCCACTTCTTTGATAGTATACGTTTTTCCAGTCCCCGCTGCACCGGTTAAAAAAACGCAGTTGCATTTTAGTAAAAGAGAACATACATGAGCATGCATGGGATTCATTTCTGTTTTTTGAAACACCCGTTTTTAGATTTTTATATTCTTCTAAAAAATAAATCAGGTCAAAGTCCATGCACAAAATGAGCGTGGTTTACTAAAGTCTGCGAACAAATGTGCCATGCACAAAACGAGCGTGGTTTACTAAAGTCTGCGAACAAATGTGCCATGCACAAAACGAGCGTGGTTTACTAAAGTCAGTGAACAAATGCACCATGAAAGATTAAGTAGTGTAATCACTTTTTGCATATAAAAATCAAAAAAAATAGTTCATTTACAACAAGTCATCATGGCACCTCAACTTATTTTTAAGCCTACCAATTTTGTAAAAAATTCTGAACTTGCGTATTCGACGCTGTATCGGGTAACAGATGTGAATCCCGTCAAGGAACAAGGTTACACACGCGTCAATGCTTACATTGTGGCACAATTTCACATTTTAACCGAAACATGGTTTTTTAATGCTGAAAGTGAAACAAAGGATTCTTTTTCGTTTTTGGTAGTTAATAAGAAATTAAAAGTGAACGAGGGATCTTTTCGCGGTAATTATATATGGCGGACGCATTTTCCAGACGTCACTAAAATCAATAAAAAAAAGGAAGTCGAATCCGATAATATGGATTATCATTTTTATGACGAAGACGCCTTAACGTTGAAAACCTTTGGAAATATGTTGCCATTTTTAAGAGACTGGCAAGAAGAAGCTTACGAAGCTCACAAGCGTAGAAAAAATTTAAAGGTCGGGTTAAAGGTCAGCGCGCAGTTTATGGACAAGAGCAAATTGTCCATTTCGGACATTAGCGATTTTAACTTTTGTCGCGCCGATTACAATGAACGCAACAGTACTACGATGGACGAAGTTGTTTTAAACGGCAAACTAATGGACGCAAATCAAAACTTACTCAAGTTGGCAGAAAGTGCAGAACCGCAAAGTAAAAAAACTAAAATAGATGACAATATGAGTTGTTGTTAAAATTTATAATGTTTGATTATCAATAAATGTTTTTATTTCTTTTGTTTCGTTTCTCTGATCAAACGGCACATCCCAAAACTGATCCAAGTGCATGAGCACGTCCATTTTGCTGTAAATGTACTTTTGCCGGTCGTCCAATTTGTACCTTTCCGAGCTGTTAATTTCCAACACTTCGGGAATTTGCGACAGTTGCGCATCGCTTACGGCATTGAACATGGGGTTGGTATTTTTCAACAAATCCAAACTGTGTATAAAATATTCCTTTAAGGTATTGTCTTTAGCTGTGCTTGCAGCGTTATGGTCGTAATTGGGGTACGATTCGCGTGTCGTTTTTTCCATGTACCACTTTATACGTTCCGTTTCCATGACATTTTGTCTTTCAAATAGTTGAAAATCCGTTAAAAAAAGTTTTTGCGCCGTAATGTCTGCATAGCTCCAGAAATCTTTTTTTACAAAGTTGAAAAAAGGTGCTAGGTTATTAATGGCGACGTCCATATTAACATTGTATGAAATGTCAAAGAAATAGGTGTTTAACACGGCGTCCACCAGATCCAAGTCGATATTCATAACGCGGTCAGCGCTTAGCAACAGCTTTAAAAAATAAAGTATCCACGGTCCACACAAACTCGACTCGGAATCTTGATACGTTTGCACGTTAAAAGCGACGTTAACGGTGTCCAGGTTGTGCGTTTGCGTATAGTTTTTGCAAAACAGCGTAAACCATTTTTCTTGCGAATCTTTCAAATGCAAATTATGTATGACGCTCGAGTATTCAAAGTCGTTGTAATTGATACAAAAGCAGTTTACGGTAGGCAAAAGATTTTCTTCATTCGAGTACTCCAACAAGGATCTGTTGTATTGTATAGAGTTGGGGAGTTGCGTTTTAAAACTGTCTCTCCCAAGGCTATCAAAACAAAACAGCATGTCGTTTTCAATGCGCATAATCATACGCCAATGCGTGCCATCTTTTTTACTCGAGTCGCTGTTATATATAAAAAAATCACAAGGAAATAATTTTTTTCCAAATATATTATGTAAATTATCAAATGAGTATACACCTAAAAATTGTTTATATTTTTTACAATAACGTTCCAAACTGTTACTCGTAGCCATTAATCGTATTGTTTCATTGCTTGTAAAACAAATTGATAAAACGTGTGCATAATTTCCACATAAAGGCTTTTCTTGCTTTCAAACTTGATTTCGCCAGTGACTAATCGCTTTCCAAAACCGTTCTGGATCATAGAATCGAATGCTTTTATTAAACGCGATATATGAGGCAAAGAAAATTCCAATATTTCTTGAATGCCGTCTGTGCTATCTCCTTCTGGCTCAGTTGTCCATTTTAACTCAAAGTCCAATTCGTCTTTGATTCCGTTTTTCAACTTGTAGAGAGCACTAATACTGTTTCCAAACAAGCAATTGTTTTCTTTCAATTCTTTCTTCACGCTTTTCGTTTGATCAGGCATGTCTTTAGCAGCTTTTAAAAATTTTTCCTTGTGAATTTCGCAAATGGCAAAGGCGTCATAGTCTACTTTTTCATCTATAGCTTCCATTTCGGCATGTATTTGGCTCCAAAAAGTTGTCTTTTTGTATTCTCTTTGATCTGCTTCGTAGACTTTACGAAACAGAGGCACGTAGGGGTTTTTAGCATTGACGCGCATTTGTATTTCGTTTCTTTTACTAGGTTCAGCATTTTCCTTCCAAAGAATGTTCTCCAAAAGGCAATAGTTGCATTTGCTCCAGTGATGTGCTTGCATGTCAGTAGTCATTTTTCAAAGTTAATGTTCCGAAACGTGAACGCGCCTTTAAAGAATGCAAAAACAAACGCAATTCATAATGAACGGTGCATTTTTTGAAAAAAGCACCGCATATGCGGTGAAAATAAAAAAAAAAGACAAAAAAAATAGTTTTTTATATCAATGTATTATTCTATTAATATGTACAGTTCATTTTTTCAATTTTGCAACATTGAAGCTGCCAATCCGCAAATTCCCAATGAAGATGCTACAAGTGCATAATCTCGTACCAGTGCGACAAGTTCGGGCAAAACATAGTTAAAAACAGGTTCTGGCAGAGGCGCAACAAGGTTAGGGTCTGCGTTTATTCCCAAACCCGCATTGTAAGCTGCAATAGCCAAATTCAAATCTGTGTGATTTCCCTGCAATCCAGCTGCTACAAGTGATGCGTTAATGGCAGTTATGCGAGTAGTGACGGCTGTTTGCCACACTTGATGAGTTTGATTGAATGTTACTTGAAGTCCATCTTTGCGTTGAAATTCCCTCTCGGCAATATTAAGGAATCGAGTTTGAAGTTCAATGACTGCGGTTGCCATTTTTTAATGCTTTATTGTTCTTTATTCTACTTTAGTAAGTAGTTTTGCATCTTTTTTCACTTATTTTTATAACTAATATAAAATGAAAATGTTTTAATATACCCATATTATTTACTGGCAGCAGTCAGGGCTTTATTAGCTGCAAAACCGGCCGCTCCAGTAATAACGCCAGTAGCAACAGCTTTGCCAATACCAACAGCACCTCCAATAGCTGCAGCAGCAGCGGCAGCTTTAGCTGCAGCAGCAGCAATGCCGCCTGCAATTGCAATAGGTATGAAAAAAAATCCCCCCCGTTGTTTTCGCACTTTAACCATGTACGTTTTACGTCTGCCTTTACCGCCTTGAGGTCTGCGTACAAATGACGGTTTCATGACCAGACTTCCACCGCCTTGAGGTCTTCTCACCACATTGGGTTTCATTCGCAATCCCTTTCCGCCTTGATTTTTTATGCGATGTACGGCGGTGGGCGGTAGACGTATTCCATTTCCATACTGATAAATGGGTTGGTCCATTCTAATACGTCGCACCAAACTGGGTTTTAAAATGAGTCGTTCGCCTCCCATTTTTTACAGCGTCTTTTGATAATTGACTAGTCGTTGCACGCTATCTCTACCGTATTTGGACGACAATGCAAGATTTAAAGCAACTTTACCTACACGTTTCAACAGGTCAAGTTTGCCTCTTCCTCGATGTCCTCGTCTACGTCTATGAGTTTTTCGTCGATAATGTTTCATTTCGTTGGGTTATTATTTAAAGAAAAAAAGACTTTATTTATTTATTTTATTTTATTGCACTATGAAAAATATAAAGGTTCAAAGTTTATAAAAGTAACGTGCTTTATGTAGCTCTTAAACCGCTCGGAAAAACCGAGATGATTTTCGACAATCCGCTACCGGTAGCGCTCATAGTGTACGGATGCAACGTTTGCACCAGCAATATAGCATTCTTAATGGGCGTGCTAAATGTAAATTCCAGTTGGGCTTGATTCGAGCCCAATATGTAGGCCGAATCCATATTTTCTACAATGTTTAGGTCATTGGTGAAATCAAAACACAAGGGTTCATCATAACTTCGTTTCCAGTACTCATCAAAGGTTTTGGAAAAGGAATTGATCCAATCTTTGGTATATTTTGGCGCTTGTTTTCTCAAGTCGTAAGTACTTGTTGTTCCATTGTTGATAAAAGACAAATACTGTTGGTACAGTTGATGTTGTGTCTCAGAGTTGGTCAAATCATACACCCTAGTTTGCCCTTGACTGTCTGAAAAATTAACTCGCAGGTTTCGAGCTGTGACTTTGGTACACACTTCTTGAATTAAATTGCGAGCTGGCAAACAGAAAAAATTTTCATGCGTAAATTGATCTGTGGCATACAACCCTACCAATACCAAATGAGGGGTTCGGTTTTCAGTTTTCATTGTATTCAATTGCACAATTTCAGTAGTGGTGTTTTCTTTCAAAGCTATAGCTCTGCGCTCATAATAGTCGCCGCGAAATTCTGCATAGGCTTCATTCGGATGAGCCGACTCTAGTTTATTTCTTTCAATGACATAGGAATCAGACAAACGCACTTCATTTCCAACAATTTTTACGTTGTTGAGTTTAAACACTAACGATTTCATAAATGCAGTAGTAGGTTCATCTGTAATGGGTCTGATATACTCGAAACAGTTTTCAATTTTTTTAGTAATGTCAATTTCGATTCTGATTTTTTTATTTTTTCCCCAATAATCTTGTATGTTAAAAATATTGTCCAAGGAGTACAAAGGCACTCTAAACGTATATCCAGCAGGAGTAGCCATAAAGTCTACGTAATTATCGTTACTTATTGTTTGATGCGCGGCTGCTGTTTTAGTGTTAGGTACAATCGGTGTTACACCGCCAGCAAAGGGTATACCATAGGCGTTCATGTGGGCTAATGTATCAGCTCTATTAGGCAACATTCCATAATCGGTTTCAATTACACTATTGTCTGAAAATTTGTACATGAGCCCTTTACTGTCTACGCGATAAGAAAACATTTTGGGTCCATAATGGTACTTTAAATACTCGTCAGGGTAAGACATGCGTTCCATAACGTCGTCGCCGTAATTTTTTTCATTGCTGTTGATGTAATTGTTGGAGCAATTTGACATTTCTTTGTCATAGTTTGAAAACACCTTTATACCGGGCATGAGTTCCCGTATAAAATTCAAACTCATTCCAATTTTGTTTCTTTTATCTACGTCCGAAGCCACAGTCGCGTCAAAAGGCACGTATGCGCCATTGGTCCAACTTTTATAAAGATTGACTGTAAACACCAAATGCAACGACGGCATGACCAGCCATTCTGCTGGCGTAATGTCAAATGTTATTTTTTGTTGGTCGGTATTGTTCAGCGGTGAGTATTCCACATAATTGGTCTGCACAATTTCTCCTTGCGTCAGCGGTACTTTATAACCGTCCCATTTTTGTTGATAAATTTCATCTTGAGCTTTGCTCAGCGTTGCAGTGACTTCAGATATATTCATACCTGCAGGTTCGACAAACATATTTGGAGGCATTTTTTAAAAAATAATTTGTTGTTTGTTATGCGCGTTTTAAATAAAGGGGAAAGAAAATATAAACGTTTTTATTACAAGCGTCATTTCGAAAAAGAACGCGCCTTTATTAACAAATAAAAACACGGTATACAAGATAAAAAATATTTTAAATTACTCTTCTACATAATATTTAGCTCGTTTAAGTCCTTTTTTATAACCTTGCTTTATCAAGTCTTTTTTTTGTTTAGCCAGCGTGGCTTGCAATTCTTTTTCAGTGCGCAAACACGACTGACAAAACGATTTGACTTTATCGACAGCGTCGACTTGCATAAAACAGTTGGCGCATAAAATGGATGATTTTTCAAATTGCATTGTGGGTTTTTCGTATACCGGTGCAGGTTTTTCGTACACTGCAGTCTGATACGGTGAATAAATGTCATGTGCCCACGGTTGTTGCATAGTAGGCGGTTTTATATACTGTACCGGATCGTCTTCTTCAATAGGTTCTTGTTTTTGAGGTTTTAATTTTTTTTCCGCCATTACTTTTTGCAATTCGTCATACTTTTTAGCATGTTCCTGAGTGTTGGTATGCAACATTTGAGTTTGTTGCTCAATTTGTTTCAATTGATTTTCTAGCGAATTGACGTTACTTTTCAAGTTGTAATTTTCGTTTAGTTTTTTAAACTGCTTATACACGTCTCCATATTTGGCACCAAACATGGCATCTTCTTTATTCACTAAAAAAATGCGTCGCGTTGCAGGTTTCATTTTGCAGTTGTTTATTCATTTGTGTGTGGGATATTATATAAGCTCTCGTTTTTATATTATTTGAAAATAAAATGTTAAAGAAGGATTGTTGTACACCGTTGTTTCGTCAAATATCAATCGTTCATGGTCAGAGTTGTAAAAAGTAACGTACAGATGACCAAAATCATCGGCGTCATTGATAACAAACTTTCTATAGAGTCCGTCAAATTGAGGATTTGTTTCGTTTTCAAAGTTGATATTGACAGACGAGTCGCCTAGGGCAATGTACGGAGCCATATCGACCGTCATGATGACGTTATCCATCACTTGACTGTTTAAAAAGACGGCTTGCTGTTCAATGCCGTCAATAGTAATCCACATGTTTTTGTCCAGAGGTTTAAAGTTTTTAATTTGCGTCGACATGCCGTTGATAATTGCTAGCGTGCATAAATATTTTCTTTTACTGCGCGACAAACCAGCAATACTGCGTATGTTCTCTGCAGACATTTTAAACGTGTACGGATTTTTCTCCACGTCAAATTTAGTTCTTTCCCGCTGCAATACAACGGTGTAACGTTTATTTCCAATGTTGGCCATCGGTTCATAAATGGACAACTTTAAGTTTCGTATAGGCAAACTTTGCGTCCAATTGTTAATGATATTTCCTTGTGCGTCCACTTGATATAGAATACCGCCCGAATCCGTCGAACTATAAACGTTCAGCTGCGAGATATCGCTTTGATTTAGGTACGATTTACTGGCAATTTTGCATTTGTTATAATCGTCGTCCGTAGGCGCTCGTTTCCTTTTTAAAAAGAGCGTCGAATTGAGCGGCGGTTGAATATCGTTGCTAATGACGGGTTCAATTTCCTTCAAGTAAAAAAGCAGTTCCACATACGGATCGCCAGTGTTTGGATTTAACATCATCGCGTCGCGATTTTTAGTCAGAAAAAACACATCATCGTTGGCTTTGGGTGGAGGATTTGTTGAGATTGTCATTGTACTTGTAGTGTTGTCATTTCTTGTTGGATAAGGAGCTAGAAATGACAATGCCGTTTTTTGGTAATTCTCCAATGTTAAAGAAGCTGTTAATGAAGGCAATATCCAAAAATTAGGTCCATTAACACGAGGTGCAATATCGATGGGTTTGTCTGGAATTGTAGCAGTTCCTAATCCATAGGGAATGTTTAAAGCTTTCAACGTTCCATTGCCGCTAGACAATGAGTTATGTAAAAAATCGGGCGCTCGAAATTGATAATCTTTCCACACTACCTCTCGGCTTTTATAAAAAGGGATCGGAATTTGAGATGTACGCACATCAAAACGAGTATATTTGTAAGTTTTAAAATGAACAGCATTTTGAGGTACTGGATAAAAGATTTGAGTCATCAAGTTCAAGAAATGATGAGGCGGAAATAAAGGTAAACCATTTTTAAGAGGTAGATTGATAGAATTTATACCGTTTGCGTTCATATAAGTCTTTACCGAATTTTGCAGAAAACCATTTAGAATCGAGGTATCATTCTTATCTGTTCTATTGATATATTCTTGAGGAGGCGGTTGAACATTACTTATACATGTTCTATATACAAGATCTATCAGGGGTTTAAAAGTAGTCGGTATCCAAGGTGTAATAGAAGAGGTCAGCCATCTGCATTCCCAACTTTCGGCACAATTATTTATAAATGACTCTACGGCAAAACCTACGTTCCACGGTACAAATTGTTTATAAGCCAAATTTCTTTGATCTTGAGACCACTGAGGCGTCCAAGTAGTGAGAATAAAATTTTGTAAATAAAGATCTACTTTTACATCGCGCACATCATAAACACCATTTACTAAAGTAAAAATCATTGGAGTAATACGGTAAGTTATTTTGCGCGGGTTGATATCTCCAACACCGACGCTAAAATACTCGTCACTTGAGTTTGGATCAATCAATTTTAACATGTTTACATCTTTAGTGTTATTGACGTGCTCCACAAAAATCATAAAAGGTAATTTTTTGACTTCTGCATAGGTTTTATCAATCCATGTTTTGGTTTGTGGGATATACGTTTGATAAAAATTTCTTGCAAACGTAAACAACTCTTCATAATCGTTATCAATAGCTGTAGCCATACCAGCCACTAAATTATTTGAAATTTTTCCAAAATCAAACACCTGCATTCGTCCTGGGCTTTGCAGTCCTGGAACAGACTCATAAATGGAATGTAACATGAGATCTGGCAATGCAATTTGTCTTGACAGCCATCTATATGTTGGAAACCAAGGGTTTTCATAATCCCATTGCGGGCAAAGGTCGTCATTATTATAATATATAAAAGGTCTTCTACCGTACAGTAAAAAAAGACTTTCTGCAGCTCCGCAGTCGTTAACGTAAGCTTTGGAATTGTTGATTACCCATTGCAACTCGTTGGTTATTTCTTTCCCGTCTGAGCTTTCTTTAAATAATAATCGAAATAAATTGTCGACGGCCGTTCCTATCCAAGAGTCTGCGAGCGTAGTTTTTGTAAAATAATAATTAGACATGAGCGCTGTGGGCAGAACCATTTGATTAAACGCTGCCACATCAGGGTAATAAAAGTCAAGCATAGGGGTAATAAAGTCTTTTATTTTGACGGTTGTAGCTTGCGGCAATCTTTTTATTCTTAACAGATTAAATAAAAACCAGTCCTTAATGACTTTGCTATCGTCACTAATTGTGTTCTCCGTTAACGTGTTGTAGGCACCTGCCACAGTTGTACTCCAAGTGTATTGAGGTCCTCTGCCGGTAAGTAGATCGTCCAAAATACAAGTTTCTTTTGTAATGGGTGGCCAGTTGACAGACTCTTGTCCAACCGTGCCTTCTCCAAAATCCATATAATATTGAATTCTGGAAAGATACAAACCGATTTTTATATCGTTTTCTAAAACGCCAGCTAATGAACCTTTTTGAAATATTGGCAATGGTTCGCTAAATTCTAATCGAGTACAAAAACTTCCCACATTGTCTTTAACGGCTTGTTCGCTCTCCGTCAACACAATCACGTTGCTAGGTAACGTCATTTCTTTTAAATGCACAATGCTGCCCTTGTTAAATTTCATGGGCTCTTCATTGGGCAACGTGATGGGGATGGAAAATTCATTCACGGTGTTGTAGTGAATGTTCGGGTCGGCGCTTTTAATTTCCGAAAAGAAAAACTCATGATTCGTATACTCTTTGTTATAAATATTTTCTAAAAATAAATTGCTTTCCATTTTACAAAATTAAATTATCATACAATTCAGTTTCGTACTCTTTTAAATTTCTATAATAAATGTCCTTTTTATTTACAGGATTCAAATCTTCACGTTTTAATAAAAGTGTTTCGTAAGGCGCGCTAAGATCGCGAACTTTGTACAAATAGGGCGGGCTATAAAATGTATTTACTACGTCTTTTCTGACCGTCACTTTGACAATTTTAAAAATACGCGACGTGTTCCATGCAGAGATCATGTTGGTAGTTGCTTTGGCAAATTGCAATCGCGGGTCGGTTCTGAACTTTTGCACGTACACTTTGGTGCCTACCTTGAGCGGTTTTAATATTTCCATTTTTTTGTTCATTTTTTCGTTCTCCACTCGCGTCAAATTGTTATACTTGAACGTGTTTTTCGTTTGCTGTTGGGATTTAAACAAGTCCAGCATGCGTAGCGCTTCGCCAGCAGTGTCGTTGCGATTCAATTCTTCGGGTGTAATGCCCGAAACGGCTCGTTCTTTGCTGTTCATGCGTTCTTCCACGTTGGGCAATTCCGTCACCCAGTCGTTCAATTTTCCTTTTTTTCTCAGTTGTTGGTAAATTTCTTTCAAACGACGAATGGCGTTCTCGGCCAAGTAGGCTTTTTTCAGATTTTTAGACGCAAAATGCTCAATGTGCGCTCGCTTGCACCATTCGTAAAAGGCATTGTTGAAAAACTCGGTGCCGTTGTCCGTTTGCAAGTACACCGTCTCTTGTCGTTTAATGTCGGCAAACAAATGCTGCAATCCCGACAAGATTTCTGGCGCTGTTTTTTTTCTGGACGCTCGCAGGTACGTCATGTTGGACACTCCGTCTACCAAAACAATGCAGTAGTTGCGTCTGACGTTTCGTTTGTCGTTGTTAAACACGCGCATGTCGGCCAAATCGCAATGGAAATATTGCCCAGGCAAATGGTACGTCTGTTTGTGCGTTCTAAAACTGTACGGTTGACGTATCTTGTCCTTTACGGTATCCCTCACTTTGGTTTCAAACAGTCGAGACTGCGACGCCCATCGTTGTATAAAAGCCCGATACGATTCGTCGTCTGCTTGTTGCTTTTTAATGTCGCGATACAGCTGTTGGTCTGCAGCAGACAACCGCGCATTTTGAAACTTGATCAGCTTTTTTCGTACATTTTCAATCTTGTCCAAACCAAACAGTTGACTTTTTAAATTTTCAGTGGCGGCTTGCAACAACTCGTCTACGGCATTCATATTGGCGATGTGTCGTTAAACTTTCTTCTCCACCGAGGTAGTTTAGGAGTGCCGTTAAAGGGCGTTGTAGGTTCTCCAATAGGGCTCAGGTCTTCCGTAGGTTCTTCTGTAGGTTCTTTTGTAGGTGGTTCTGTAGGTGGTTCTGTAGGCGGTTCTGTAGGCGGTTCTTTAGTTACAGTTTCTTCAGGTTTTATTGCTGGTTTTTCAGGTGAGACCATCGGAGATAAATTAAACGGTGGCGGCGGACCTCTGGATCTCGTAGGAACAACTCTTATTAGTTTTGTGACAATGCTAACGTCTCTACCCAAATTTTCAAACTGGATAAAGTTTTTATACTCTTTGGCAATCACTTGAGGATTTTCGCCTTTTAATAAACTAAAATAAGAATTGATCATTTTGTTCAAGTAGAGACCTTTATTGCTATAAAAGACACTGATAATCATCACCACTTCTACAAGACTTTTTGTGGAAGTGTACCTGTCGCTATCAAAAAGATTTTTATATTGGTCTACTACTTGCTGCACAAAAGCTTTTTTGTCAATGTGCGACAACAACGCGTTATAAAATTCAGCACCAAAGGATCTTTTATAAAACGGGATTTCGTTTCTTTCAAAAAACATTCTCGCAACAAGGTACAGCATCAGTAAACCTGTATCCTGTTGAAATTTCCACAACGCGTAGTTGTCGCTTATTTGTTGAAACTGAAGTATTCTTGTTTCGTCCATCATTGCCATTTCCATTTTGATCAACTCTTCCACCTTATGAACAGAATTGCCATAGTAATAAGCTAGTCTTCCCAGCCAGCTTTCCACGTCATCTAAAACCAAGTCGAGAAATCCTTGCAGACGTTTGGTCTCTGGCGTTGCATTTTCAAACGTGTTTAATGTTGCCCAGGTTGAGTTTAGCGACACGATGGGTTGATCGGACAATTGACTGGCGTTTAAAGCTTGCGGGTTCCATTTAGACGTGTCTTTAAACGTCACGGCTCCTCGAATGCCCGCATTGAGCAATTTGCTAAACGGCAAGTGAATCAAATCCCATTTGTGATAGGTGGCTGTTTTGTTAGGGTCGCTGACGTGCGAGTTGAGCAAGGCAAATATGTTGTCCGCTTCTTGCATCACAATGTTCGAGTCTTGAATAGGCAGCAAGTTGGGGTTGGTGACGTTACTCAAAATCAAGTCTACCGTTTCGCCTGTATTGTACATGTAATCTTTATAATTTAAAAACAACGTCACATTGCTGACGCTGCTTTCTGCTCCTTTGGGGTATGCAAACAACAACTGGTACGTGTTGCCGTGCGAATGGCCCGAGTAACCTGCCAACATGTTTTCCAACCACACTTGCATTGCTCGCTCGCCAGTAATGCGACTGTCGCCCGTCATTTTTCTTTTTGCCAGTTCGTCTAGACGTGTAAAGTACAGTTCAAAGTTGGGTCGGCTAATCGGTTGCAACACGTGTTTTGCCGGCGCAGTAGGATTTCCATAAAGAGGATTCAAGGCTTGAGCGCGAATGTCTTGACTGTTGCCGGCAATACGTTGAGCTCTGTTGTAATCGCCCAAAGCGCGCAAATCGTACTGTCGGTTAAACTCGGCTTCTTGATTGCCTTTTACAATGGGTACAAAGGTCTGAAAATCGTAGTTGGTATTTTGAAACGTCTTCCATACGTCTGCGCCCAGATCTTCTGTCAATTTTAAGGGCGCTCCCGTTGACAAGTAGTTCATGTACGGCATTTGTTCGTTTAAGGCGTTACGAAATTTCATTTCTTGATCAATGGCTACGTACTGTTGTTCTTTAGACCACAACGAATCGGCATACTCTTTAAAATTTGGAAACATGGCATCTTCTAACGAGTTGTACGTGTCGGGCATGCCAGAGCCAACTGCCGTGTCGACTTGTTGTTGCATTTGTTGCACGTGATCGCTGTATTCGCTCTTGTAAATCTCCAGCCGGTCTCGTTTAGCCTGTCGTTGAATTTGCGCATAAATGTCGTCGACGGAGGACGTGACGTGGATGCGTTTGCCTTGCATATTACAAATACTCTTTGGTGTAATAACTTCGAATGCGGTGAATAATGTTGTCTGTTGGCGTTTTGAATTGGAATGCATAAATGGACGTTATAAATAGGTTAATCATGTTGACATATTGTCGGAAATCATCAGAATTAAAGTACACGTAGAGCTCGTCGTAGTTTTCTCTCACATACTGCCAAATTAGCGTTTCGCGTTCTTCTTTCTTGAACGTCTTTCTCACCGATTTGCCTTTGGCGCTTTCTACAGAAAAAGGATACAGCATTTCCATGATGAACGTCTTTATCGACGAGCTGACGTAATTTCTAAACGCAAATTTGATGCTGTGACGGTCCTCGTCGCTTAAAAAATCGCACGAAAGCATCACTGCGGGGTTTAACAGTTTAATAAAATGACCCATGTACAAGTAAATTTCGTTTATTTTCAACTGTTTTCTCTGCTTAATACCGGGTATAAATAAATTTTTTCTAACGTCCGACGCTAAGCGTCTCAGTGTTTTTTTTTGCACATTTTCGCTTTTGCACACCAGTTCCGTTTCTTTGTACGAATAAAAAATCTCGTCCAAGTTTTTTTTACGCGATTCGTTCACTCGTTTCTCTTCTTCTTCGTCTTCTTTCAACACGGCATTTAACCACGTTTCCCAATCGGTAATGTTATCCATCGCTGTCGCTAAGACTGAAATCGCTCGAATCGTCGCTTTCGAAATTATAACGTCTTCTCCGATACTCGTCTTGTTCGTGTTTAGAATGAAATGATTTTTTCGGCGGCGGCTCATATACGATTGTTTCGTCTTCTTCGACGGGGGCAATTTCTTCTTTTTCCTCTACCGGTTTACCTTTGGATTTCTTGAGTGTGGACGCACTTTCTATTTGGTAGACGTTCTTACAATCTGGCAGGCGTTTAAACTTGTAATCGGTAAACGTGCTCCACTGTTGATCGTACTGGCACGTGTAGTTGTAATCGGGAACGCCGTTTGAAAAATGAGGCACGTACACAATTTGCTCGTTCAAATCGTCAATCTTGCTGCGCAGTTTGGCAGGACTCTTTTTAAACAGCGCAAAATGCTGATGTTCTCCGCTCGTCACTTCTTTTAGTTTTTGGACGAGAGCGTTTTTTTGTTTTGAAAAACACTGCACTTCCGACATGAATATTTTACGCGATTCGGGCGTGTCGCTAAACGCCACAATCAAGTTGAAATTGTCTACAATTTTATTCCATTGAGAATTGCCTTTGATGGGCGTGGAATGAAAACACGAAATGGTGGCAATGGAAAGGTGCGAACCGCTAGTGATCAAATCTAAATACTGCGTGCATTTCAAGCAATGCTCTTGCAAGTCGTCAAACAAATAAATAGTTCTCAGCGTGTTTCGTTTGTTGCTGTCTACGACTCCTGTTGTTTCTTTAGTTATGGAATTTAATACGTCTATTTTTGCTCCCAACGCCTGACTGCTCTCCACCACGTGAAACCACACTTTTTTTATTTTGTTAAAGTTGCTCTTGCAAACGTCTCTCCATTCTTTTTGCTGTTCGGGATTCATTTCGCGTTTCTGTATGACGTGCAAGTAAACGGCCGATTTGTATTTGCCGTGACGTATCATGTTTCGCGACAGGACGCTCTTGCCCGATCCTACGGTTCCCACAATCAGCGTGTTCTCCGGGTAGTCGTCTACGATGGGCAAAAACAACGCATTTTGCTCTTCTTCGCCCTCTTTTTTCTTCAACGGCGTCTTTTTTGTGATTGGCGTGCCAAAACCCCGTCTTTCGCACACTGTTTCGTACGTGTCCATTTTTATAGCAACGATTGAATGACGGGCAAAACAAATTCTTTCATGTACCAATACCTGACTGCAAGATCTGCGTTTGAAAATATAATTTCTTTTTCCATTTGCAACAGTTTATAAAGATGTCCGTCACTGCAAAAAGCGTTCAAATCGTTCACAACTGTTTTGTTTAACACGTGTATTTTTTGCAATCTTTCGTCGTCGCGAAGCAAACGCAGACCGCAATCCAACACGTAATATTTAGAATTGAGATTTTTCATAAACGACATGTTGCGTTCTACTTTTTCCACTTGATGCGCAGTCAACATCAAACGGTGCGTTTCGAAATCGGTCATTTTGCGTTTAATGCATTTCACGGAAGCGTCAAAATAGTTTTCCAACACGAACAAATCAATACCTTTCAAGTACTGTTGCGTATGCAAATGCTGTTTCGGAAACCCTTTGGCGCGCATCTTTTGCGCATCGCCTTTGACAATTTCATAGCATTTAGGACCCAACGCAACGGCCATATCAATGTGTTGGGCGGGATACTCGTTTTGAAAATGATGCGGGTGCTTTTGTTTGGCATTGCTGTACAACGGATGGTCTTTTGGATAATTCGAGTAGTCCATGAGGGCATTAAAGTCTGCGTCTTCCCTTAAACAGCGTTCCACGCGCTGCGTAAAATCATTGCCCTTTCCGTACACGGCAACACACAACGAGTCCGTATCGGTCATGATCAACTCGTAGTGGGCTTGCACTTTTGTTAAGGCGTTTTGCAACACGGAGGCAAAATGGGAAATGCTTCTCTTGGCTTCTGCCAGCACGTGACAGGCCACGATACGCAAGCTGGTGTTGTTGACTCCCCGTTTGTTTTTCAAGATGGCGACGGGAACGGTAAACTTTTCGTTTTCTTCCAGAGAATACAAAATGTCAATACCACCGCTGAGATCAATGGAATTGACGCTACGCGTGTCGTAATGCAGCACGCTTTGTATGATGTTGCTAGCGTAAATTTCGTTGTACGTGTCCACTCCGTCAAATACCAAATCTTTTTTTTTGGTATCGATGCAGCACGTGTCGAAATCTTCATCCATGAAATTCATAATGACGTGGCGATACGTAGCCGGCAAAAAACCCCTCACTGTTTCTGCATCGTGCTGCTGCAACAATTCGCGACACGCGTTTTGCAAGTAAGTGCACGTCTTGCGAACATTTTCTTGCGCGTTGACCGTGTACGAATAATCTTTATACTTGGTAACGTCTCTTGCCGTCCACCCGTAATGACCATTGGTCATCAGTTTGAACAAATTATCGCTGACCTTGTCACCTCGCCGGTTGGCCTCTTGTCGCTTTTGACTCAGGTACGTCACAAACGTGTGCGCCATTTTAGTCATCACGACGCCAAACACGTTTAGAATCTTGACCAATTGCACGCCTTGAGTGCTAATGAGCCATTTTAGACGATCCATAGTCTCGACGGTTTCGTGTTCGCCGTACTTGTACACCAATTTTTCTCCTTTGTTAATACTTATGGTAAGTGTACCGTCTGAACGCATGACGCGCTTGTCGTAAATTTCAAAGGCAGACAAGTCTGTCACATTGCAAGATTCTTTGACCACGCACGCCGAAATGCCACCCAAGCTGCTCTGTTTTTCTTTTTTAATTCGCAACACGCAATGCACCATGGCCCCGCTGTGTATGTAACCTTCTCCCATGTCGTACTTGTTCAGGACATCCTCCAACGTCTCCATCCCATGTATTTCTGTTTCCATGCCAATTCCCAAATACTTGGTTTGCGCTCCACCGTATTGGCTGTTTTCGTCGTACATCATGGCCATAAAATGCAATTTGTCGTCTCGCGTATACTCTTCAGACGTAAAACTGTCGGTTGAAACGCAAATGGATTGCGATCCGTTGGTCGACATGCCACCCTTCATGCACTTTTCAATCAGTTGATGATGACGTTTGGTTGGCGGATGTTGCACTGCCACGTTGCCAATGTAAGAATTGTACTTGCTAGAGAATGAAAAAATGGAAATGAACGGCAAGACGTGAAACTTGAGTTGCTGATAGATGCGCGCGTCAAAATCGTACAAGACAAAAGCCAGGGAAATGGTATCGATAACGTTGTAAATGTGCAGCAATTGACCGTAATTTTTCAACTGCAATCGAAGCCACAATCGCTTGACATTTTCAAACGGTTCGCTCAACATCAAACGTTCGTGCGTTTCATCTTTGGCTTTGGATAGAAAATTGCCCAAAAAGTCTTCCAACACGGGCTCTTGGCACTCGACATTTAAATCCACGTCGTTGATTTTTTCGTACGGAAACGTACTCTTGCCGGTAAAGTAAGACGTTCCTTCTGCGTCCGCCATCATTTCTGCATACTTTTCATAGTTCACAAACCCGGTTTTGTGCAAATGATCCAATATGGCACAGCGTAACATTTCTTTGGTATTTGCATCCAAATTACGAGTGGCTTCTTCCAGCGAACAGTTTAAGATTTTTAAACTGTCCAGAAAACGAACGTGTTTAAAAGAAATGTTTTTAATTTTACCCAAACTTTCAGACGTAGCAAACAGAGAACCGAGTGAACAGCCTTCCATAATTTCGCCAAAATACTCTTTGTTTGTTTCTGCCGTGCTGTAATGTTGCGCCCACGGATAATGGCTCAACTCTTCCAGATGAGCAGTAATAAAGACTAAATTGTCAAAAGCTGCATTGTGAGCATAAATATTCACCACGGGTTTTTTCACGCGTCCGTAATTGAGGTTGCAATAATGATGCGCCAAACCCAACACCTCCCCAGTCCAATGATCGTGGTCAATGACGGCATAATCAAAATACGCCTCTATTTTGTTATGTAACAATTTTGCACATTCAGGTTGTTGAAAAACATCATGTACATACGATTTGTATATGGAATGATCCACCGTACACAGCACGACGCGCTGAAACAATTCTCCCACTACGCCCAACGACGAGGTGAAATCAAAGAGATAAAAGAGTCGATCTTCAAAGATCGTAGACTGGTCTGCATAGGTGGTCTTGATGTGACGGCAGGCATGTTCAAACTCCGTGTAAAAATAACAGGTGTTGTTCATCATGTCTTCGTAACTAGAACGACCTGTTACGCGCTGTAAAAGAACCAACATGTCGTCGTTAGACATCATAAAATAGCGACAAAATGTTCCGTTTTCAACGCGTCCCAAGCGTGAACATTCATAAAGAACGACATAGACTCGGAACAAAAACAACAAATCTGTTTCCACTTGTTCGCGTGATGTCACTTTTAAGTACTGTTGAACTGCTCTGCCAAGTTGAAAATAGTTGACTTTGGTAACTCCGCCATACAAATGATAACGTAATGAAGCATGTTCGGCACTTGACGTTTGGTACTCGTTACCTCGCCGGTAATGTCGTTCTAAAGCCGAGCGTTTGTCAACAGTCAACTTACATATGGTACATTCTGGACGCTCGGTTTGCCAAAGTCGTTCTCTGTCTTCAAGAGATATGTTCAACTGCGTATGTTCTTGCCGTTGCGTTTCTGCAAAGTCTACCAGCAACTGCGCCAAGGCAATCAAATCAAACACGCGTAATGATTTCAATCCTTCTACATTACCGCCACGTTCGTACTCGTTGAAACGTTGCTTACGTACGACCGCCAACACGGGATTGACGACACCTTGCAAAGCCACAGGGCATTTTTCAAACAACTGTCGCATGCTGTCAAACGTGTCTTTATAGTAAAAGGACCATTGGTGGCGTATTTGACCGTTGCTGTCGCGTCCAAACGTCTTTTCAGCCAAAGAAGCGTTGACGCAGAATAACGTAACGCTATGACAATAGTACAAGAGTCGCTCGCCAACGGTCGCTGTCTCGCAGTCAAACGTCATGTAATAGGGAAACGTGCTGCGCGATTCGTGGAAAAGAACATGTTGAGGTTCGTAATATTGTCTATGAGTAGTGTAGTTGATTCTGTCGTCTCTGTAATATCCTTTACATTCTTTATGCTTACCTTGATATCTGTAATAACGTTGACATGTATCGCACACATACAAGGCTTGCTTTTCATGAGTCAAGTATTGGAATTTTTTCGATAACAGCGACACGCAATGAAACTTTTTAGGATTGATATTTTCCAACAACAGTTGAATCGTGCTGCGACGTTCCAACATGGTGTTGTGAAGTTCGCGTTGTTCGTCGTTTTCAAATTGTCGATACGGGTTGTTTTCGTCCAAGGTAATTTTCTTGCTTTCATACAACTTGTTGAACATTTTGGTGCACGTTTTTAAATTGACGTTTTTTTTATTACGACCGCCCTGGGAGTTCATTGTCAAATGAACGCGCTTTGGCTTTTTCACCATTTTAAAAACGATAATGTTATAGTTACGGTAATAGTCGGACAACTCTATTAAAATATCTTGCAAATCCGCAAACTTCAGGTAACGCGTTTTATCTTTCCACTCCAATAATTTCGTGCGATGTTCTTCGTTTCCTTCGCAAATCACAGTTAGACATGTTTCGTAATCCAGGTCTTGCAGTTCGTCATATGTAAACAGTTGCGTTTTGCACTGATACAAACTCACTATGAAAGCGACGTAAAAGCAATAACCTTTTGGCAACCAGCGTGAGAAATCTATAAAGGTAGCTTTTTGTTGTTTGAATGAAAACAAATTTTCTTCACGATAGCAAATTTTCTTCATGTTTTCAGAGCGACCTTGTTTGTATAAGAAACGTTTCACTTTATTCAAGTTCTTTTCGTGCAACGGTTCAGCACACATGAAATCATTTTCATCATCAAATTGATCTATTCTTTTCATTTCTTTCAAAAAACGCGCCACTTTTGTCAAACTTTTCTCGTGCAGCGGCTCCGAACATAAAAAATGGTTTAAAGCATCAACATATCTCGTTTTTTTTCCGCTAATGATGGAATCCCGTAAAAAAACAAACTTACCCAAAGAAACGTCACTCAACGTTTGACTTTGAAACTGCGACAAATTCAGCATGACAAAACCGCTTTCCTCGTGCGTGGAGTTGTGAACTCCCAAAGCGTTCGATTGAACAATGTCTTCGAGTTTTTGACTGGCTTCTAGCGGTCTCACGAAATGCACGGCAGACCGAAAGATCGACTTGACCAATTTGTAGCCTTTATCCAATTCTTTGTAGTACATCATGACGGCCACAAAACAAATTAAAAAGTTTCTCTTCTCCACAGGAAACCTTTCCGTTCTTTCCATCTCTTTCAAAAATGCCCAAGTGGCTTTTTTCTCCACCACGCGATGCACTTGTTCCCAGGTCATTTTACGTCTCAACAAGCGAGACAAATCTTCACCCACACTTTCGTCCGGGTACCGCTTGGTGGTCCATACGTGCTTTTCGTAGAGCGCGCTGTTGAAACTCTTGTTTGTAGTTTCTAATTTAAGTTTCATATTATTTGTTATCTAAAAGAAATTGAAGTTCAGTTAACATAGGCTTTATTTTTTTATCTGCATTAAAGTACTCGCACCTATTACTGCAATATGCGCATCGCTCAAGCAAACAAATGACAATATCGACAATGGCTCTCAAATAAATGTATTCGTTTTCTTTTATTCCTTTATCATGCACAAAACCATAAAAGGCTTGCACTCGCACCACTAAATCGCTCGTTGCAGGACTCAACTTTTTTTTCAACATGTAAAAATCATACTCGTTTTTAAAAGACAAGTAATACCTTTCCATTTTTTTTTGTTAAAAAAAAAAAGTTACATTATTTAAACAGTTCGTGTCTGGGAAAGTCGTAAACGTCACCATTAAATACGCATCCGCAGATCATGTTTTTGTTGCTCTGTAAAACTTGCTTTTCGTTTGTCATGTCGACTTTTGAAAATGAAACACTGTCGTCGTCTTCTTCGTCCATATTGATGGCCATGTCGATAAACGACACGTAGGGTCTTTTAAGGCATTTGACACACAACAAACCAACGGGCTCCTCTTTTGACAACACAACCTCAAACGGATTTTTATTAACGAAACGCAGTTGTATTTCGCAATCCATATCTAAACACGAAAAAAAATCCACGTTTTTTATATCCGAGGCTTTTATAACACCTATCGAGAACGGTCCTTGATAGTATAAACCCGTATCGACTGTCACTTTTTCGTTAGCCGGCAAATGCACGTCGTTTTGCACGTAAATTTCCATACAGCCATCTTCTCGTTTCTTGGGTTTTATGCCGTACGTTCGAACAAAAATCGTCACATTCATTCTATTTATTTCTAATCTAAAATACAAAAGTAATTACGTTTTTACAATTTTACAAATTAAATTATCGTATATTGTCTGTTGTATGTCTTTAGGAATCAAGTCCAAAGAATTCATGTACATGTGATGAATAAAAGCGCAGCATTCGGCTTTCGGACAATGCAACATATTGCTCTTTTGTATTCTGCTGTGCTCTCCACAACCGAAACGTTCAAACGAGTTATAGTTAGACATGTTTTTAATGGGCGGAACACAAAAAGGATACTTTTCAACATCCAGCGAGTTGCAGCCAAAGTGCTCTATCAGTTTTTTCTCGTAAATCCCGCCTTTGTATGCAATCCGGAAGTTTTTATTACGTTCAAAATAAGTTTTAAACTCGTCTATTAAACGAAAACACGTATAACTGCTCCAAATATACGGATTTAAACCGTTAATATTCTTCTTTACATACAAAGCGGTACGTTTGTCCTTTTCAGACATGTCTTCCACTTTGGAACAAATCTTGACATGATACGTCCAAATTTTAAACGTCGACATTTCAATGATGCATACTTCGCGGATGCAAGGAGTACCCCAACAATGCAACTCTCCGCAGACTACGTACTCAACGTCCATAAAATAATCAAACATTTTTTTTTAATCTAAAGAAAATAAATTATTTACAAAGCATTTACAAAAAAGAAAAATGTCAAAATACTTTGATTTACAATATTGGGTATAAAATGCAACGATTCTTTTTTCAAACGTCCCTTATTTTTTATGCAACATTGTTGCATGACATAAAACAATCGCATTTTCTCCAACCACGACAACTTGAAATGAACAATGGCCGTGTAAATCGCCAACGCACGTCCGAAATTGCATTCTTCCAGCACGTCATAAACCATCCTCTCAGCGTCGTCATAAGTAATGAAATGTCTTACTTTTTCAATTTTTTCAACGGTATACTTGACATCTTTTTCCGGCAGAGTTGCGTAAAAAGGCAAAAGAGCAGCTGCTACAATGGCCATTTTTTTTCTACTAGTCTAAAAAAAAGATTTTATTATAAAATAAATTAACACTCTTTACAACATGTATCTTCTTCTTGTTCTACAGCCAAACAAGGCGTTTCTTGCTCTTCTTCTTGCTCTACTGCTTTATAATTTCGACTTTTTTCCAGCGCATTCCAAACTGCTATTCGATTAGCCAAATCGGCACGATGAATGCTTTGTAAAGCTTTTGTCAAACGACAAATAAAGCCGTCGTCGTTTTCTAAATAATCTTCGTACCATTTGATAATGAATTCCACACCTGTAATAATTCCTTCCCATTGTCCTTTGGGCAAGCTCAACAGAAATTTTAGATTCCTAACATCCGTCATTCTCAGCTCGCTTCCAATAGCATGCAATGCGCAACTATTCATTATGTAGCTAAAGAAAAGAAATTACAAAAATATATTATTCTATACGAGTTACAATATAAAGTGTATTGTTGACTGCATAATTGGCAACGTCCACATGGGTAAGAAATGTCGCGAGACCAATAGGAATGTTATGTATTCCGTTAGGTTTTGCAAAACTGTTACTCTTTAAATCGCACTCTATGCGTTGCTTTTTAACGGTTTCGTCAGGAACGCAACTTTTCAACGCCACAGTGATTTTTTTATTCATCGGCCAAGCCAACACGTCATCGAACGGACCCTTGTAGATTTTTACATACAAACCCAAATTAACGATAGACATGTCGGAAACGTTCGCCTTTAGAGCCAGTCTCCACTTGTAAACGTAACCGTCGGGCGAGGTTCTGCATAAAGCACTTTCAAACTCTTGCTTCAAACGGACTATTTCAAAAATGTCCTTCACTACCCACGTATAAATACCGTTATCAGTGGCATACATGTCTTGAACAACTTTAACTGCATTATAAAGGTGCGTCATGTCGTTAGTGTGTTGCACTTCGACCTGTTTGATTTGCGTCAATGCGTCCTCTTTCATCAATTGAGCAATGGTTTCAATGCTTTGCATTGTTCCTTGCAAGGCGTCGTATTTCTCGCTTTGCTGCTTATCCATTGTTGACAACAACTCTTTCATTTCCAAATGTTGGCTATCCAATTTCTGAGACAGAGCATTCATTTTAATTTCGAATTCGTCCATACGCGCTTTGTGCTTAAATAAAATGTCCTTTAGAGATTCGACAGAGCACGCAGAATCCACTTTCTCAGAATTATCCTTCATAAAAATAAAGTTGCCGACAGTTGTTTCCAAATTCTTAATCTTTTTGTCGTGAACAGATAGAGAATATTTGTTATTTATCATTGTTTCATATATATCGTCTACATTTATTTCATCATTGCGATGTTGATTAAGCACTTGTTGTAAAATACTGCAACTGTCACGCTTGCACTTTTCCATATCGTTTCCCAACTTTTCCAACTCATTGTACATGTTTTCGTGACGCTGTTCGGCTATCCGCACAAACTTTTTATGCTCACCATCTGCTTCAAATAAATGAGCTATGTTATCTGCCAGCATTTTTTGCTTTGCCATCATGTCGTTTTGTATTTGTATATTCAAAATTTCAAGTCTTTTTTCCAATTTCTCTACCATAAACAGCCATTTATTTTTAACTTCCCTATTTTCTAAACGATTAAAAAATTTCTCTTTTTCGTCTTCATTGTAAACAACTTCTATGTCGTCAAATTGTTTTTCGAAATCGTCATCAGAATTCCACTCGCAAAGGCGTTTGTGCTGCAAAAACAGACTTTTTTTTACATATTCTTGACAAATGTCGCATTGTTTTTTATAAAACCGTCCTTGGCATTCTTCCAGTATGTGACTTTGCAATTGACACAATGCCATGTCCAAACTGCAATAGGAGCATTGAAATTCTAACTTGTTAAGAATGGCTTGCATGTGTCCATATTTTTGAAATTCTGGACCGGCAGGTATAGTTCCATCGGGCCCGCAAGATTCGCAAAACGGGAAAACGGTAAGGTCGTTTCCTTTAAATGACAATTTATAATAAGGATTATGCAACAAACCTTTGCATATGGCACAAAAAAGTCCATCAAAAGGAACTTCCAAGTTAAAATTCTTCAAGGAGAATACAGTTGTAAATGGAATTTCGACATCATTGCAGTCATAATAAGTATCGCGATACTCGGATCTGCGATCTGGTTCACACAGTAAATTTCCAACGCCCAAATACTTTTTCAAATCTATTTTATTAGACATTATTAGCTATCTAAAAAAAACAAAATACATTTATACTATATATTTCTGCTCAATCATTCGCATTTCGTGATAAATAAACTGAATTTTATTCCTAAGGTCGTGAGGTAAATAAAGCGCTTCTTTATACGCACTATTCAAAATGTTACCGCATAAATAACGTATGCGATTTACGTTTAAAATGAAAGCTTTACGCAAAACAAAAACGTCAAAGTGATAATCGACTCGATGTAAAAAAGACGTGTTTATAAATTCAATTGCTGTATAATCGTTACTCGACAAAACCTCTATGCAAATATGAAAATACAAAAATAAATAGAGCGTTGGCATGCTGTGAGCAAATAGGAAATTCAACACTCGAATCTCCTCCGCGGTGAACAAATTGGACAACCCACCGATATTTTTGTGTAAAATCTAAAAAATATTAAGTAATGTTATTACGAATACAAATTTCTTTTAAAATAATAGAAAAATGTTCAGGACTTTCGACACGTCTCAAATCTGGTCGATATCTAACGACAATTTTAAACAGTTTCAATAAAGAAAGGTTAAAAAAATCGAAATTTTCCTTTACATATTGCAGATCTTCATCAGCAACGGAATCTAAATCAAGTGAGGTTTTCATGTAAGCGTTTTGAACTTTTGCTTCATCGTGTCCCTCATACTCATGTATAAACATGTAACGATAAAAATGATCTATAAATGCTATTAATTCTTTTCTTGCAATCATGTTTGAGATGTATTGACATCCTATAAAGCGCTATTTATACTCATAAAAGTCAGAATATATTTTTTTAAACTGTGCGCATTTCGATCATGGTTTTTTAAAAGTCGTGCGCATTTCGAGCATGACTTTTTTAATAAGCAAATATTTGTTTTAAACTGTGCGCATTTCGATCATGGTTTTTTAAAAGTCGTGCGCATTTCGAGCATGACTTTTTTAATAAGCAAATATTTGTTTTAAACTGTGCGCATTTCGATCATGGTTTTTTAAAAGTCG
>CAIXNQ010000130.1 GCA_903920835.1 uncultured Bacteroidota bacterium
GGTAAGCTTTAAAAGAATACTCGTCTATATTTTTTAAGTTCAAACTTTTCTTTAAATTAAGTCTTAGTAGATGTTTGGATGGTTTAGTTGATTTTTCCGCTTTGCGGAAAAATCAACTAAACCATCCACAAAACAAGACAAAACTCCGGTGAAAATCTTAACTCAAAATACTATTTGTTTTACTCTGTTCCTAAAATTCATTTGAAATAGTGGATTCTTGCTTTTTAATATCTTGTACTCTTCTTGCATTTTAGTTTTCTAATGCTTTTTGATGTGCGTTGTTTTATCTCTCTAATAACTTTTGCTGTTTGGTTGATTTTACTGTCACACAAATTGCGATAATTAAGCAACAAAAGTTGAAGTCAAACTTTAAGTTCCTGTGAAAATAAAACAGTTGGTCAAATCTACTAAAACAATTAGTAATCCCAAGTTGAAACAAGAAGAGTTAAATCTCTTGCTATGTAAGCAAGAAAGTCAGCAAATAAGATAGAGTTTATTTGAAAATTCAAGATTTTTATTTTATAACACAAGTTTTCTTAATAGATAATCACGGCGTATTAATTAGGTTTAGCCCGCCTTTTCTAAAAATTTAAGCTAAATCTCTAGCCGCAGGCTGATTAATACGTACAAACTATTTCTAGCGCGTTTAAAATTTGGCATAAAAGCCGATTATTAAAGTTTTGCTAACGCTTTCAACTTTGACATTAAGTCGAAGGATATTAATTTAAATAATTTATTGACTTATAAGCTGGAAAAGCGGCTTACGCCATCAAATCTTTAAATCTCCTTACTGAATTTTAAGTTTATCTTAAAAGTTTTCGAACCTTTAATTGTTTTTTCAGATCGCACCTCTACCATTGAGTTAGCACCCCATTTGAATTTATTTTAAATTAAAGATGAACACTTTTCTTGGAAAATTTGAATTTTACGCACTTGTCAAAGTGGCTGAATTTTATGCGGAATTTTGAAACCCTCTTGACCAATTTAAATATATAAAACTAACTGGGAACGATTTTACTCTTTTAGTTGGTAGATGGTTTTACTCTCGCTGTTTTATAGATGATTTTTCGCTTCGCGAAAAATCATCTATCAAACAGCGAGAGTAAAACCAAATACCGCAGGGAGGGTGCTGTAGAAAGGATTTAATTTTGTTGCGTATTTAAAAGAAAAACTAGTCTTTGTAATAACAAGCTATAAAAGATCTAGCGCTTACAAGAAGTTATTTCGACTAAGAAAGATTAAAACAATTCTTGGGTACTTTTCAATAAAGCGGGAGACGGGACTCGAACCCGTGACATCAGCTTGGAAGGCTGAGGTATTAACCACTATACGACACCCGCATATTACTTTATCTTTTATTTATAAATACAAACCACGCCCTATAGGAATCGAACCTATGACATCAGGTTTTGGAAACCAGCGTTCTACCAGCTGAACTAAAGGCGTTTCATGTTTCTATTATATCATCTGGCTTTTAGCAGCAAGCGGGATTTATTCTCGCATTTTTTCATTTGTTTTTTGTCAGGCTTCAAAAAGGAATTCAACTAAAGACAAGAGAAAACTTGTGAATAATAGGCGGCACCCAGAATCGAACTGGGGTTAGAGGATTTGCAATCCACTGCCTTACCACTTGACGATACCGCCTTAAAATTGCTTGAACCGAAAAAAATATCGGAGTGACAGGATTCGAACCTGCGACCCCATCATCCCAAATGATATGCGCTACCAAACTGCGCCACACTCCGATATATTTTTATTATAGAAGTTTAAGCCAAGAGAATCAAAAACTATTTTCCGTCCGAGGCCGAGAGTAAGTTCTTTATGCTATTTATAGAATATCTATTCACGACCTTATCACGATTGAAATATTGTTAATCCGTCACTCTTATTTTCAGGATTATCTTTTTGTTGAAGGGCGAACGACGGGGTTCGAACCCGCGAATCATGGAGTCACAATCCAATGCCTTACCGCTTGGCTACGCCCGCCATAATAATATTATACTTGAAATATGAAATATATTTTTTCAATTTCAGTTTAAAAA
>CAIXNQ010000131.1 GCA_903920835.1 uncultured Bacteroidota bacterium
CAGCAGAAGTCAAAAAGCTGACAGCAGAAAGCAAAACGTTAACAGCAAAAGTCAAAACGTTAACAGCAGAAGTCAAAACGTTAACAGCAGAAAGCAAAACGCTGACAGCAAGAAGCATGAAACTGACAGCAAAGATTAAAACTATGGCAGTAGGTTTTAGGTGGTAGGTTTTAGGTGGTAGGTATTAGGTAGTAGGAATTAGGTGGTAGGTTTTAGGTGGTAGGTTTTAGGTGGTAGGTTTTAGGTGGTAGGTTTTAGGTGATAGGAATTAGTTAGTAGGTTTTAGGCATTAGGTATTTAGGTTTTAGTAAAATAACTTATAACTAAAAACTCATAATTCATAATTCATAATACATAACTCATAATTCAATCATTCGGCTCGATATGTATCAAAACATGACCGAGTTCTGGAATTTGTTCTCGAAGGGTGTCTTTGAGCAGGTGTGCCAAGTCGTGTCCTTCTTTGACACTGATTTTTGAATCGACCGTGGCGTGTAAATCTACATGATATTTCATTCCCGATTTTCGGATGAAACATTTTTCGGTGTCTAGAATGCCCGTTACGGTGGTGGCAACGTTGCGAATATTTATAATCAAATCGTCATATAAATGTTCGTCCATAATTTCGCCCAGTGCCGGACGAAAAATAAGGTAACTGTTATAAAGTATAAATCCAGAAGCAAAAAGCGCCGCCCAATCATCGGCAGATTCGTAGCCTTTGCCTAAAATCAATGCTACCGAAATGCCTATAAATGCTGCAACCGAAGTAATGGCGTCGCTCCGGTGGTGCCAAGCATCGGCTTTGAGCGAGGAGCTGTTGGTTTCTTTGCTGCGTTTAATGACCAGTCGAAAGGAATATTCTTTCCATAAAATAATTCCGCCTAAGATGAAAAGTGTCCAAGGTTTAGGCAAATCGTGGGGTGTTTGAATATTTTCTATACTTTCATAAGCAATAATGACTGCCGAAGCAATCAAAAAACCAACGACCAAAAAAGTGATTAAAGGCTCCGCCCTGCCGTGACCATACGGATGGTTGTCGTCGGCAGGTTTGTTAGAATATTTGATTCCGAATAAAACCAAAAATGAGGCAAAAATGTCGGTAGTGCTCTCGATAGCGTCGGCAATCAACGCATAAGAATTTCCGAAAAAACCAGCCAATCCTTTAATGAAAGCCATTGCAAAGTTGCTCACAATACTGAAGTATGTGGCACGAATGGCGGTTTGTTCGTTTGTCATTTGATTTTTTTAAACGCGAACGATATTGGCTCCAATGGCGCGCAAACGTTCGTCTATTCGTTCGTAGCCACGATCTATTTGTTCAATGTTTTGAATTGTGCTTGTGCCTTTTGCCGAAAGTGCTGCAATCAATAATGAAATTCCGGCTCTAATATCGGGTGAACTCATGGTGGTTGCTTTTAATTGCGATTTAAAATCATGACCCATAATCACAGCACGGTGTGGGTCGCAGAGCATGATTTTTGCTCCCATGTCAATCAGTTTGTCCACAAAAAACAATCGGCTTTCAAACATTTTTTGATGAATTAATACATCGCCTCTCGATTGTGTGGCAACTACAAGAACGATGCTCAATAAATCGGGTGTAAATCCAGGCCAAGGCGCATCGGCAATGGTCAAAATAGAGCCGTCGATATCGGTTTTGATTTCATAGCCGTCTTTGTGTTCTGGAATATAAATATCATCGCCACGTCTTTCGAGCGTGATTCCTAGTTTTCTAAATGTTGATGGAATTACGCCTAAATTGTCCCAACTTACATTTTTAATGGTAATCTCGCTTCGGGTCATTGCCGCAAGACCAATCCAAGAACCAATTTCAATCATGTCGGGCAAAATGCGGTGTTCGCAACCATTCAAGACATCAACCCCTTCAATAGTTAACAAATTAGAACCAACCCCTTTGATATTTGCCCCCATCGAGTTGAGCATTTTGCAAAGTTGTTGCAAATAGGGTTCGCAAGCAGCGTTATAAATAGTGGTTGTTCCTTCTGCCAAAACAGCCGCCATAACAATATTGGCAGTTCCTGTTACCGACGCTTCGTCAAGCAACATATAGGTTCCTTTGAGTTTCTCTTTGGTCTCTACGCCATAAAAATGATCTTCTCTATTATATCTAAATGAAGCACCAAGATTAATAAATCCTTCAAAATGGGTGTCCAATCTTCTGCGTCCGATTTTATCTCCACCCGGTTTTGGAATATATCCTTTGCCAAAACGCGCCAACAATGGTCCAACAATCATGATGGAACCTCGAAGCGAACCGCCCTCTTTTTTGAAAGCTTCGGTTTCTAAATAACCAACATTAACTTCATCTGCCTGAAATATATAAGAACCAGGTCCTAATGTTTGAATTTTCACACCTAAATTGCCAAGCAATGTTATTAATTTATTGACATCAATAATATCAGGAATATTGTTAATAATAACTTTTTCTGAAGTTAGCAAAACGGCACAAAGAATTTGTAATGCCTCGTTTTTTGCGCCTTGCGGAGTAATTTCTCCTTTCAATCGGATTCCTCCTTCGATTTTAAATGTCCCCATTTTATTGAATTTTAAAAAAAACTGTTCCAGAAAATTATCTAAAACAGTTCGTGGTTATTTATTTTATATTAGAATTATTCTTTTTCAAAAAAGGCTTTTTGCCCTTAATAATATTTTTGTTCGGAATGATTTTCTGAGAACTTTGAGGCGCTATTTTGTTAGAAACTCTTTTGTTGGTTCTAATCAATTCATTTGAATTGAGCAACTCTTCGCTGCTTTGCATCATGTTTAGTTTTCCGTCAGAAAGTTCATAGAGATGTTCAAAAATCACAACATCAGTAACGGTGTCTTTGTTCCAACTTAAATAAGACTTCTTCATGTGGTTGGCAATGACTTTAACCAATGCGTTTTTCATGTCGCCGTCTTCCCATTTATTAGCAACATCTATCATATATTTAATGTTGTTGCCATAAAATCGATATTTCGGAAAATTTTGAGGATACTTCAACACCTCAGGTTTCATTTGAAGCACTTCGCGTGAAGGAATTGGATAGGGCGAATCAACTGCTATTTTAAAATCAGACATTATAAAAAGTTGGTCCCACAATTTGTGTTGAAAATCTGGCACGTCTCGCAAATGTGGGTTTAAGCTCCCCATGATTTGAATGATATATTTTGCAGCTTTATTGCGCTTTTCGTCGTCTTCAATCGCTGTGGCTTGATCAATCAACTTTTGCAAATGACGCCCATATTCCGGGATTATTAAATGCGGACGTTCCGCATTGTATTCCAAATGATGAACGGTGTCGTTGGCGTTTTCTTTGATGTATTTTGTATTCATAAATTTATAAGGAAACGATTCCTTTTATAGTAGCAACTTCTTGATATTTATCGACAATTTCTTGGGCGTTTTTCATTTGAACATCTACAGAAATACTCGTAAATTTACCAGTTTTAGATTTGGTAGTTTTAATAACAGCTCCCATGCAGTTAAATGCATCTTCAACTTTTTGAACATTATCATCAACAGACGGAACTATAAATTTGAATAAATATTCGGCGGGCCAAGTGTTGCTGTTGTCAAGCTCGACTTTTAGTCTTTCGTAAAATTCTTCGGTGTTTTTATCCATTTTTTTAAAAAGAAAAGCAAAGATACAGTTTCAAATCTAAAATTTGGTTTTTAGACTATTGATTTTTTTGAAGTTGCTTTGTTTTATGCACACGCTTTGTTTTAAATTACCGATTAGTTTGACTAAGTTTGCGCTTTATTTGTAAAAAGTGCAAAAAGAAATCATTGTCATTATTGGCGGACCAGGAACCGGAAAAACTACCATCATTGACGGATTGATGAAAAAAGGATTTTGCTGTTATCCAGAAATTTCGAGAGAAGTAACTATGGAAGCCAAAAAACAAGGAATCGAACAACTTTTTTTAGAAAATCCGTTGCTTTTTAGCGAACTGCTTCTTGAAGGCCGCATCAAACAGTTTCAAAACGCTACAGAAGAAGAACACGAAATTGTTTTTCTAGACCGAGGCATTCCAGATGTTTTGGCATATATGCACTATATCGGCGACAGCTATCCTACTCATTTTGACAAAGCCTGTCGGGATTTTAGCTACACCAAAATTTTTATTTTGCCTCCTTGGGAAGAGATTTATGTTAGCGATGAAGAGCGTTATGAAAATTTTGAACAGGCAAAATTAATTTACAACCATCTAACAGAAACCTACGTGAACTATGGCTATTCGTTAGTAGAAGTTCCAAAAGGCTCAGTTGAAGAGCGGATTTCGTTTATTTTAAACCAACTTTCAAACTAAAATTGCTGTTGGAAAGTTATGAATTTAATAGCGTAATAAATTTTTAGCGATGCCAACTGCAAAAGAAATTTTAAAACAATATTGGGGTTTTGATGAATTTCGAGAGCCGCAAGAAGCCATAATCAATTCGGTTATGGAAAGCAAAGACACCTTTGGATTAATGCCGACTGGTGGCGGAAAATCAATTTGCTTTCAAATTCCTGCAATGTTAATGGACGGCATTTGTTTGGTCATTTCGCCCTTGGTTGCGCTCATGAAAGACCAAGTTGAGAACCTTCAAAAAAGGAATATCAAAGCAATTGCATTAACTGGCGGGATTAATTTTAATGAAACCAGCGATCTTTTAGACAATTGTTTATACGGCAATTACAAATTTCTATATGTTTCTCCCGAGCGATTACAAAACGATTGGATTTTAGAGAGAATTAAAAAATTACCTATCAATTTAGTAGCGATAGACGAAGCGCATTGTGTTTCGCAGTGGGGTCATGATTTTAGACCAGCATATTTAAAAATTTCTGTCTTAAAGGAATTTTTCACAAAAACACCATTTTTGGCTTTGACTGCATCGGCAACACCCCAAGTAAAAGAGGATGTTATTTTGCAGTTGAAATTAGAAAATCCATCGCTTTTTGAAAAATCATTTGCACGAGAAAACATAGCCTACATGGTTTTTGAAATTGAAGATAAATTGTTTCGAATGGAGCAAATCTTCAAGAAAAATCCGCAATCTTCAATTGTTTATGTTCGCAACAGAAAATCATGTTTAGATGTTGCTTCGCAGCTTGAAACACTAGGAATCAAAGCGACTTTCTATCACGGCGGACTTTCTACTAAAGAGAAAACAAAAAACATGAACCTCTGGATGCAGGAAGAAGTTCAGGTTATTGTGGCAACTAACGCCTTCGGAATGGGAATCGACAAGGCAAACGTAAAGACTGTAATTCATATTCAATTGCCCGAAAACATTGAAAATTATTATCAAGAAGCAGGTCGTGCAGGACGAAATGGCGAAAAAGCTTTTGCGGTTCTTTTGCTGAGTCCGTCAGACATTATTTATTTTGAAAACCAATTGTCAAATGTGTTACTCGACGCTGAATTTCTCAAAAATGTTTATATTAAAATTTGTAATTATTTTCAGATTGCCTATGGCGAAGGAATTAACGATCAATTTGAATTTAACTTAAATCATTTTTGTGTGAAGTATAATTTTCCGCTGATAAAGACCTTTAATGCTATGCAATTTCTTGACAGGCAAGGCATTTTTAGTTTATCGCAAGAATTTACAGAAAAAATTTCGCTACAATTTATAATTTCTTCAAAAGAGCTAATTCGTTACACAAGTTTAAATCCGCATGACGAAGAGATTATTTTGAATTTATTAAGGACTTATCCTGGTATTTATGAGGTTCAAACGCCTATAAATTCTAGCCTAATTGCCAAAAAAGCAAAAGTTTCAGAAACACAATTGCACGATGTTTTAAAGAAAATGAATGAAAAAGGTGTAATTGAATATCATGCAAAAAACAATGATGCTTCAATTATTTTTAACGACATTCGAGAAGACGAGAAAACAATCAACAGGGTTTTAAAGTTTCTTGACAAACAAAACAAACTCAAACAAAAACATTATCAAAGTGTTGTTGATTATATTTCAGACAAAAAAACTTGTAAAAGCAAATTGATATTAAGTTATTTTGGAGAGAAATCATCTAAGAATTGTGGGATTTGCTCCAATTGTATATCTAAAAACATTGACAATAAGAACCTCAAAAATCTCTCGAAATTAATAGTTCAATTACTCCAAAAAAATGATTTGGATTCGAGAGAAATCCAGAAAATTAGCAAGAGTACAGCCGATGAAATTATCTTTGCGATTCAATCACTTTTAGAAGCAAAAAAAATAATCCTTAAGTCAAACAATAAATACAGTATAGCAAATTAATGGAAAAATTACGAATCATTTTTATGGGAACTCCAGAATTTGCGGTAGGCATTTTGGATTCAATTTTAAAAAACAATTACGAAGTTGTAGGAGTCATCACGACTGCCGACAAACCCGCAGGACGTGGACAGAAAATTAAATATTCTGCGGTAAAAGAATATGCAATTGAAAAGAATTTGAAACTTTTACAACCTACGAATTTAAAAGACAATGATTTTATTAACGAATTGCAATCTCTAAATGCTAATTTGCAGGTTGTAGTTGCCTTTAGAATGTTGCCCGAAGTTGTCTGGAAAATGCCTAGTTTGGGAACTTTTAATCTTCATGCGTCACTTTTGCCCGATTATCGTGGTGCGGCACCAATAAATTGGGCTATTATTAATGGAGAAACCAAAACGGGCGTGACCACTTTCTTTATAGACGATAAAATAGATACTGGAGCGATAATTTTATCAAATGAAATTGAAATCACAAAAAATGAAACCGCAGGCGAACTTCACGATAAACTAATGATTTTAGGTAGCCAAACGGTGATTGAAACCCTGAAACTAATTGAAAATCGAAATGTAAATACAACAATTCAAACAGACAATCATTTACTTAAAACTGCTCACAAACTCAATAAAGAAAATTGTAAAATCGATTGGAATAAAACTGCTAAACAAATTCATGACCAAATCAGAGGACTTTCCCCATATCCGACTTCATGGTGTTTTTTTAAAGATAACGAAACAGAATGGAATGTAAAAATATATGAAACCGATATAGAAATTGAAAATCACACTTTTGTTGTTGGAAGTATAATTTCTACTAAAAAAGAAATTAAAATCGCTGTCAAAGATGGCTTTGTATTGATAAAAAGCATTCAATTCCCTGGAAAAAAAAGAATAAAAACCTTTGAATTATTAAATGGAATACAATTTTCTGTTCAAGCAAAAGCATATTAATTAAAACAAAATCAATAATAAAGTTGTTTATTATGTATAAATAACTAAAGTTGTTAACAAATCGGATAAGTTATCAACAAAACGGTAAAATAATTCAAGTTTGTGTTTTTAGATAAGTTTAATCTGTTAAATTTGTTCTCATTAACAGAATGTTTAACCAAAATAATTAAATAAATTTTTATGAACAAATCAGAATTAATTGATGCTATTGCTGCTGATGCAGGAATTACAAAAGCTGCTGCAAAATTAGCATTAGAATCGTTTTTAGGGAATGTAGGTGGTACTTTGAAAAAAGGTGGAAGAGTATCATTAGTAGGTTTTGGATCTTGGTCAGTTTCTAAAAGAGCTGCAAGAGACGGAAGAAACCCTCAGTCTGGAGCAACTATTAAAATTGCTGCAAAAAATGTAGTGAAGTTTAAAGCAGGTGCTGAATTAGAAGGAGCTGTAAACTAATCAAATTTTATCTCTTATAAAAACCTTCCATATTGGGAGGTTTTTTTTTGTATTAAATCGATACTTTATAATATTTAAATTCAATTCATTAAAGTTAATTTAGTTTTTTTAAATGTAAATTTACAGATTTAAAAAATATTATTAAATTTGCACCCTAAACTAACACTTGTTAGTTTGTTTAAATTAGTATTATATGTCAAAATTTCATAGCATTAAAGTCGCAGATATTTATAAAGAAACTAAAGATTGTTCGATAGTTACTTTTGATATTCCAGAAGAATTAAGACATGAGTTTTTATACAAACCTGGACAACATCTAACATTAAAAAAATCAATTAACGACCAAGAAATTCGTCGTTCGTATTCTTTATGCACAAGTCCACTTGAGAATAAATGGCAAGTAGCGGTAAAGAAAATAAATGGGGGTTTGTTTTCAACTTTTATAAATGATACTTTAAAAAAAGGTGATAAAATTGAGGTAATGTCGCCAAGCGGAAAATTTACTACAGAAGTGCTGTCAAATCAATCTAAAAACTACATTGTATTTGCAGCAGGTAGCGGAATTACACCAATACTTTCTATAATAAAAACACACTTAGCCAAAGAACCGCAAAGCACTTTTAAACTGTTTTATCTCAACAGAAGTGTAAAATCAATTATCTTCAAAGAAGAAATTGAACAATTAAAAAATACTTATTTCGACCGATTTGAAATCTTTCATTTCTTGACCAAAGAGCATCGAAGCATCGAACTTTTAAACGGTAGATTTACTAAAGAGAAATTAGAGATTCTAACCAAAAATATCATCGACATTCCAGCAACTGACGAATGTTTTATTTGCGGTCCAGAACAAATGATATTTTTAATCCGTGACGAATTAATTGCTGCGGGTTTAGATAAAAACAAAATTCATTACGAGCTGTTTACTTCAGGAATTACCGAAGAAGACAAAGCCCGAATGGCAAAAATTGTAGAGAAAAAAGTAGAAGGCACCGATGTCACAATTATCGATGGCGGAAAAGAATTCCATTTCGTTATGGACGACGATTTCGACAACATTCTAGACGGTGCATTAGCCGCTGGAGCCGATTTGCCATTTGCCTGCAAAGGCGGAGTTTGTAGTACTTGCAAGTGTAAAGTTATTTCAGGAACCGTCGAAATGAAAATCAATTATGCACTCGATGAAAATGAAGTCGCAAAAGGATTGGTACTAAGCTGTCAAGCTGTGCCAACCTCCGATAAAGTAGTAGTCGATTTTGGAGTTTAAATAATTGTTTCAGGTTTCAGGTTTCAGGTTTTTTATCCTGAAACCTGAAACCTAAAACTTCAAACAAACTAATTATGTCAGAACACGAAGTAAAAAACCTAGAAGCAATTTTTGACGCACGTATCGCACGTGACGA
>CAIXNQ010000132.1 GCA_903920835.1 uncultured Bacteroidota bacterium
GTTTGGGTATTCAAAAAAATGTTTTAATAAAAAAATAAAGATGGATAACATAGCATTCATAAATTACCTAACAAAGTATTTTGGTAATAAGGTTCTAAATGTTTTGGTTGAAACAGAAAATGGTGTTAGAATAAATTCTAACAAAATTGAATCCTACAACATATCTAATGCTAAAACTATTGATAAATGTACTGATTGCATTGCAACTAAGTATAGACAAGACTTACCATTTTGGACAAACAATTACAGTGATAAAAAAGTAATGGTTATCGCTCAAGATGCCGGAAAAGGATTAGAAGACAAAAAAATTAATACCGTTTTTGACATGCATTCTTTTCATTTAAATGAAGATAAATACCTTAAAAAACATAGAACTCATTATAAATATGTGGATTTGTTCAGAAAAATAACTGGTAAAAACAATTTCTTAGAAGATATATATTTCACCGATATTATTAAATGTGCCTTTTCTTCTGACAAATCAATAAAATCTGATTCTTGTTTCTGTAGCAACGATATTGTTCAAGAAATTAATTTCGTAAATCCTACTTCAATTGTTTTAATGGGAAACCAAGCTAAAAGTGCATTTAAAAATCTTATGAGTAAAAATAAAATAGACCTAAAGCTAATTGAAGTAATTTCAACTCCAATCAATCTCAAACAGACTATCAAATTTTATCATATGAATACAGAACGTTTTAACGTGTTTTTTATTCCTCATTTTGTTGGAAATCTTCATGTTTCAAATAATTTCAAAAATGATTTCAACAATTTTAAAGATAAATGTTGTCAATATATTAATCAATTTATACTGTAATCATTGATATCTAAATAATTAAATAAAAATACCATGATATATAATTATTGAAATCTATTAAAAGAGAATAATCTTACCTTTTCTTATTGTAATCTATCTTTTATTACAAACTTGCCAAAGTGTGCATCAAATTGAATATGACTGTCGTTGAAAATAGTTTCAAATATGCCTCTGGAAATTAGATTGCAAGGTTGGTCTTGAATCAATTTTTCTTCGGTCATCACTATCATTTCATCTGAAATCTGAATTGCCAAATCGATGTCGTGCGTAGAAAAAAGGAGGCATTTATTCGACTCAACGGCAAGTTTTTTTAGCAGCGAGAAGATGGCTACTTTATGAGATAAATCAAGATGGGTTGTTGGCTCGTCAAGAACAATAATGTCGGTGTCTTGAGCAAGCGCACGAGCAATTAACACTTTTTGTAATTGACCATCACTAATTTCAGTATGTTTTTTGGCGAGCAATTCTTCTGTTTTTGTAAAATGAATTGCTTCTGAAACTTTCTCTTTGTCGGTAGAAGAAAGCTGCCCGAGCCAGTTGGTATAAGGCTGTCTTCCGAGGGCAATTAACTCATAGACGGTCAAGTTGCTTGGGGGTAATTTTTCGGTCAAAACCAAGCTTAAACTTTTTGATAATTCGGCTTCATCTATTTTTGAAATGTCTTTTTCATTCAAATAAACTGTGCCAGAAATTGGTTTCTGAATGCCTGTTAATGTTCTCAGCAATGTTGATTTCCCGATTCCGTTAGCACCAACTAAAGCAATTAGCTTCCCTTGATTTAGATTCAGATTGATATTTTTGCCCAAAACCATTGGACTGTTTTTAGCATTATACCCAATGCTTAAATCAACAGTAGAAAGTATCGTTTTGTTCAATGCTAAAGGGGTTTACTAATTTGGTTATCTAAATAGATTAATTCTAGGTTTTCTGTTTTTTCTTTTTGGCAGCAGGAAAAAGAACGTTGTTTAAAATCAGTCTATAACCTGGTGAGTTCGGGTGCAAGTCAAGTACTGTGGGCGCATCACCAACCCTGTGTTGATAATCTTCTGGGTCGTGTCCGCCATAATAAGTAAACATTCCTTTTCCTTTTTCGCCATGAATATAACGTGCTTCGCTATTCATTTCGTTTTGTCCCAAGACTAGCGTGCTGGTTTTGATAAATTCGCTGTCAAAAGCGGTAGTTTGCCCCATGAATCCTTTAACCAATTGGGTATGATTTTGACACAACATCGTCGGAACTGGATCCCATTTGGCAGAAAAATCCATCAATGTAAAGTAATCTTTCTCCATTGGCATCTTTCTTTTTTCGGTAGTATCAATGTCAGAAAACTCATAATGCTCTGGTTTTCGGTCAAGCGTATAGTTCTTAAAAGCAAACGAATTCGCATAATTAATTTTAGTTTGGTAGTTTGGATCGCTGGCATCACCATCAAACATGGTCTCGCAAATATCGACTCCATCTGCCGCCAAGGCAATATCAAAACTGTCTGTAGCAGAACACATGGCAAACATAAAGCCACCGCCGATAACAAAGTCTCTAATTTTTTTGGTTACCGCAAGCTTCTCCTCAGAAACTTTAGCATAGCCCAATTTTAATGCGAGTTCCTCTGCGGAATGTTTTTGCTCGATATACCAAGGCGCATTTCGATACATTCCATAAAACTTGCCATATTGTCCCGTAAAATCCTCGTGATGCAAATGCAACCATTCATATTGAATCAATCCATCGGCAAGCACTTCTTCGTCATAAATTGGTGTAAAAGGAATTTCGGCATAAGTCAAAACCAAGGTTACGGCGTCGTCCCAAGGTTGTTTTCCTTTTGGCGTATAAACAGCAATTTTGGGTGCTTTTTCTAACACGACAGCATCCATATTCTGTGATGGACTAGATATTTCGGCTAAGATTGTAGCTTGTTCCGCATCTGAAAGAACTTCAAAACTAACGCCTCTAATTTGACATTCTTTTCTAATTTCTGGAGCATCGGGTAGCAAGAAAGAGCCTCCTCTGTAATTCAACAACCAACTGGCTTTATAGTCTTTACTCAAGCACCAGTAGGTTATTCCGTAAGCTTTTAGATGGTTTTTTTGAGAGGTTTCGTCCATCGGAAGCAACAAAAATGTGGCATTGGCAAAGAACGGAAGTAAGACCGACCAGATTAATAATTTATATTTCAAAAGCATTTCAAAAATTTATTTCAAAGATATTGGTTTTCCTTATACCAAAGGTTAATTATTTTCTAATAAATCAACGTTAAAAAGGCACATCGCTATCATCGTCATCATCATTAATGTTGCTGCCAAAAGCTTCATTTGCTGATGGAAGATTTTTAGTGATAAACGGATTGTCGGTAGTATTCATTTTTGAAGGAAAATCATCGTAGCTTCCGCCATAATCTTCAAGATTGTCAAATTTACCTAAATTGCCAATGAACTTCAATCGAATGTTTTCTAGAGAACCATTTCTGTGTTTTGCAATAATAAATTCGGCTTGTCCTTGTGTTGGCGACGCTTCTTGATCGTCCCATTCATCAATTTTATAATATTCTGGTCTGTAAATAAACGAAACGATATCGGCATCTTGTTCAATCGCTCCTGATTCACGCAAGTCTGAAAGTAGCGGTCGTTTGCTCGAACCTCTGGTTTCAACGGCACGAGAAAGTTGTGATAAAGCAATTACTGGAACGCTTAATTCTTTTGCAAGTGCTTTCAAGTTTCTAGAAATTGTAGAAATTTCTTGTTCACGATTTCCGCCTCCTTTTCCGTTGCTTCCACCAGCGGTCATTAATTGTAGGTAATCTACAATAATTAATTTGATGCCGTGTTGCGAAGCCAATCGTCTTGATTTTGCTCTTAAATCAAATATTGAAAGTGACGGTGTATCGTCAATGAATAATGGTGCTTTCTCTAAATTTTTTACTTTAATACTGAGTTGTTCCCATTCAAACTTTTCTAGCTTTCCAGTTCTTAATTTCTCAGAAGACAATCCTGTTTCAGACGAAATTAATCGGGTTATCAATTGAACTGATGACATCTCTAGTGAAAATAAAGCAACTGGTTGTCCGAAATCAATAGCGATATTTCGAGCCATCGAGAGTACAAAAGCTGTTTTTCCCATACCCGGACGGGCTGCAATAATAATTAAATCTGAAGGTTGCCAACCCGAGGTGACTTTGTCTAATTTTTCAAAACCAGTGGCAATGCCGCTCAAACCTTCTTTACTGGCTATTTCTTCAATTCGTTTTTTGGCTTGAATTACTAAACTTTGTGCCGTTTCAGAACTTCGTTTAATATTACCTTGCGTAACTTCATATAATTTTGATTCGGCTTTGTCTAGCAAATCAAACACGTCGGTGGTTTCGTCATAAGATTCTTCAATAATTTCAGATGAAATCCTGATTAAACTTCGTTGAATGTATTTTTGAAGAATAATTCTGGAGTGAAATTCAATATGCGCCGAGGAAGAAATTTTTTGGGTTAATTGAATCAGAAAAAAATCACCGCCAGCCAAGTCTAGTTTGGCGTTTCTCTTCAACTGGGCAGAAACGGTCAATAAATCTATAGGTTGCGAATCTGTGAACAATTGAAAAATAGCTTCAAAAATATAGCGGTGCGCATCTTTATAAAAAGCATCGGGTTGCAAGATGTCGATAACTTCATCAACCCCTTTTTTGTCAATCATCATTGCGCCCAAAACTGCCTCTTCGAGATCGACTGCCTGCGGTGGTAATTTGCCTTTTTCTAGGTTGATTATTGGTGCTCTTGTTGGTTTTAAAGTTGCTGTATTTATAAAATTTTCCATAGTGCGAAAGTAAGAGAAAAATAAAAAAAAATGATTTATAGTTATTACAGAAGTAATGTTGATAACTAACTATTTTTTGTTTATAACACAAAAAAAATCCGAAACTATTGGGCTTCGGATTTCAATTAAATTTTAGGTAATTACTCTTTAAATTCGCCCATCTTACTGTATTTGTGCATTCTTTGAGCAACTAAGTCAGGTGTTGATAAGTCTTTTAGTTCATTATATCCTTTGAGGATGTATTGCTCTACAGATTTGAAGGTGGTTTCTCTGTCATAATGCGCTCCACCAAGAGGTTCTGGGATAATATCGTCAACTAATTTTTGTTTTTTCATGTCGGCAGAAGTTAGTTTCAAAGCTTCTGCTGCTTGTTCTTTATATTCCCAACTTTTCCATAAAATTGAAGAACATGATTCGGGAGAAATTACAGAATACCAAGTGTTTTCCATCATATAAACGCGATCACCGACACCAATTCCAAGTGCGCCTCCAGAAGCTCCTTCGCCTACTATCACGCAAATAATTGGAACTTTCAATCGACACATTTCAAAAATATTTCTAGCAATGGCTTCGCCTTGACCTCTTTCTTCGGCTTCTAATCCAGGATATGCGCCGGGAGTATCAATAAAAGTGACAACTGGAATTCCGAATTTCTCCGCCATTTTCATTAGTCGTAAAGCTTTTCTGTAGCCTTCCGGATTTGCCATTCCAAAATTACGGTACTGTCTGGTTTTTGTGTTAAAACCTTTTTGTTGACCAACAATCATAAACGATTGACCGCCAATTTTTCCTAAACCGCCAATCATGGCTTTGTCATCTTTAAAACCTCGGTCGCCAAAAAGTTCTAAAAATGTATCGCCACACAATGCTCGAACATGATCCATAGTGTAAGGACGATTGGGGTGACGTGACAATTGAACCCTTTGCCAAGCGGTAAGATTTTTATAAATATTTTTCTTGGTTTCTTGTAACTTTTTTTCAATCTGTTTACAAGTATTGGTCACATCAACATCAGATTCTTGACCAATAATTTGACATTTGTCTAATTGATCTTCAAGTTCTTTTATAGGAAGCTCAAAATCTAAATATTCCATAGTATTTGTGCATTTTTTATATTAAAAATAGTCGCCAAAGATAAAATTAAATTCAGGAACTCGTAGTTTTTTTTCTGTTTTTTATTAACCCATTTGTTATTACAGTCAACAAAATTAATAGTGCGCCGATATAAAATTCAGGGCTCATTTTTTCTTTGTCTTGAAAAACTATATAAGCAAGAAAAATGCCATAAATAGGTTCAAGATTTATCGTCAACATGACAGTATAGGGGCTTAAATAGCGCATCACTTTTACAGATGCGGAGAAAGCATAAGCAGTGCAAATTGAAGATAAAAGAAACAACCAAAACAAATCATAGAGCGATAATTTGAAAAAAGAGACATTATAATTTCCATTAAATAGCAAGTAAACTGATAGAAAGAAAAAACCGCCGCCGAGCTCATAAACTGCAATAATATTTGGGTTGTAATTCTTTGCATATTTGCCATTGATTACCGAAAAAAGTGCTGATAAAAATGCTGAAATTAACGCCAGACAAATCCCAAGTTTGTATTGTTTTTCTACATTAAAAATGATGCTTAAACCTATTATTACAAACAATCCGAAGAGCACTTCATACCAAATAATCTTTCGATTATAAAATAATGGCTCTAGCAATGATGCAAAAAAAGCTCCTGTAGATAAGCAGGCAAGTGTTATTGAAATTGAAGAAACTTTAATGGCTTGATAAAAAGTAAACCAATGGCAAGCAATGACAATTCCACTAATCATTAATCCAATTAATATGCGAAGGGGTAAACGTAATGGTATTTTTCTTATTAAAACAAATACGAAGATAATTAAGAACGCAAACAACATTCTATACCAAACCAAATCAAGTGCTTTGAGCGAAATTAGTTTTCCTAATACCGCCGTAAATCCCCAGATAAAGACGATTAAATGAAGATGAAGATAACTTTTTATCTTACCTTCTTGCATATCGAATTAAAAATATTGATAATATTCCGAAGACAAAATTAGGAATCCAAACTGCTATGAATGGATTTATGCTAGATTTTTCAGCCAAAACTCCAAAAACTTTATCCAGAAAAATAAATGAAAAAGCTAATAGAATTCCAATAGCTAAATTCATTCCCATTCCGCCACGACGCTTCATTGATGAAACTGAAACCGCAATTATGGTTAATATAAATGCAGAAACTGGAATGCTGAATTTTTTATATAAAACTACTAAATAGGTATCGATATTACCGTTGCCACGTTTTTTTTCTTTGTTTATAAATTTGTACAAATCGCCTAGGGTTAGTGTTTCTGCGATATAAACTACTGGTGTTAGATCTTCTAAATCAAATTTATAAACCGTATCTTTTTTTGGACAAGATTCTAAACGATCATCTAGAACACCAACTGTTCTTTTGGAATAATCAAACATGGTGTAATTTTTTCGCTCTGGATTCCACTTCAAACGACCTGCGGTAATTTTATAATTCAGTGTTTTGTCGGCATTAAATTTTTCTAAAGTAAAATTAAAAGCAATTTTAGAAATGGTATTGAAATTGCTCACGTGAATAAAAGTATTGTCGTCAATTTGTCTAAAAACATCGGCACTTTGTCGCATTTCATTCTGTCCGTTTCCAATCAGATAATTGTATCTGAAATTATTGAAACCTTCGCTGGCTTTTGGCACTATAAAAAATCCCATAATCAATGCAAAAACCGAAACGATTGTAGCCCCAATTATATAAGGTCGTAAAAATCTATTAAAGGAAATGCCTGAACTTAAAATGGCGATAATCTCAGTATTATTAGCCAGTTTAGAGGTAAACCAAATAATTGAAAGAAATAAAAATATAGGAAAAATAA
>CAIXNQ010000133.1 GCA_903920835.1 uncultured Bacteroidota bacterium
AAAAACAATCATCACTATTTATTGTCTGCTTCTCCCGAACGATATTTGCAGAAAATAGGAGATCATTTAATTTCACAGCCGATTAAAGGAACTTCAAAACGATTTGAAGAAGATGATTTAGACGAATTGTCCAAAAACAATTTAAAATCAAACCAAAAAGAACGCTCAGAAAACATAATGATTGTCGATTTGGTTCGTAATGATTTGTCTCGATCGGCTCAAAAAGGAAGTGTTGAAGTGACTGAATTGTGCGAAGTTTATTCGTTTAAACAAGTCCATCAATTAATTTCAACTGTTACTTCAAAAATAAAAAATGACATTCCGATTGTTGAAGTCATAAAAACAACTTTTCCGATGGGAAGCATGACTGGTGCTCCAAAAATCTCTGCGATGAAAATCATTGAAGATTTAGAAGAAACCAAAAGAGGACTTTATAGTGGTGCTGTGGGTTATTTTACACCCGATGGCGACTTTGATTTCAATGTAATTATTAGAAGTATTCTATATAATTCAAATAATAAATATGTTTCATTTTCTGTCGGAAGTGCCATAACTAATCAGTCGGACCCCGAACTTGAATATGAAGAATGTATGCTTAAAGCTAAGGCGATGTTTAATGTGCTTCAATAATATAACTTAATCTTCGTATTTTTGAACATGTTTAAAGAATTTCAATACCATCTGGAACAAAACTTGTCTTTTCTTTTTGGAAAGCGAATTTTGTTAGCAACAAGTGGCGGCATCGACAGCATGGTGATGGTTGATGTGTTTCGGAAAATGAAATTCGATATAGCATTAGCGCATTGCAACTTTCAACTGCGTGGAGATGAAAGTAACGAAGATCAAACTTTTCTTCAAGATTATGCCAAAGCAAATGCAATAACAATTTTTACAACACTTTTTGATACCGTTTCTTTTGCCGAAAAACATAAATTATCTATTCAAGTTGCTGCTCGAAACTTGCGTTACGGTTGGTTTAAAGAACTTCTTGATGATGAAAAATTCGATTACATTTTAACTGCCCATCAAGCCGATGACGTTATAGAAACATTTTTCATCAATCTTTCCAGAGGCACTGGATTAAAAGGATTGACCGGAATTCCAGAACAAAATAATAATATCATCAGACCATTATTACCCTTTTCACGCAATGAAATTGTTGCTTATGCCAACACAAATAACATAAAATGGCGAGAAGACAGTAGTAATTCTTCTGACAAATACCTTCGGAATCAAATTCGGCATCATTTAATTCCTCTGCTGAACACTCTAAATCCTGACTTCGGCAGTACTTTTCAATTAACCCAAAAACATTTAATAGAAACCCAAAATCTTTTGAATGATGTCGTTCAAACCACCTATAATGAAGTTGCAATCGAACATAATGACGAAATTATCTTTTCGATTGATAAGCTAAAATCAATGAAAAATTGTAAAATGCTTCTTTATCATTGGCTTGAAAAATATGGTTTTACCGCTTGGAATGATATTTATAACTTAATGGACAGCCAATCTGGCAAACAGGTTTTGGCTCCTAATTACAAATTGCTGAAAAACAGAAATACGTTAATATTAAAGAAGAACATTGAACCAATTGTTGATGAGATAACTTTAATTACAAACGCTGAAAATGATATTAATTTTCCTATAAAACTCTCTTTTTGTAAAGTAGATGACATATCGATAAACTCAAGTTCGACTATCTTTGTTGACGAAGCCAAATTGAAATTTCCGTTAGCGTTGCGAAAATGGCAAGAAGGTGATAGTTTGCAACCTTTTGGAATGAATGGCAAATCTAAAAAAGTGAGCAAATTGCTTAAAGACGAGAAGAAATCTATCTTTGAAAAAGAGTACATCTGGGTGCTTTGTTCCGATAAACAATTGATTTGGGTTATCGGTATTCGGGCTGACGAGCGATTTAAAATAGACGAAAATACTACTCAAAAATTAAAAATAACATATACGAAATGAAAAAACTAGCTTTCTTCGCCTTACTGTTTTTTGCTTTTATTACTACTAAAGCACAAGTTTTAGATCCTGTAAAATGGACTACTGCAATTGAAAAAAAATCAAACAATCATTATATTTTGACTTTTAACGTCACGATTGAAAACAAATGGCATTTGTATTCCCAATTTACGCCCGATGGGGGTTCATTGCCAATGGAAATTGTGTTTAGCAATCAAAAAGGGAATTATGAATTGATAGGCAAAGCAAAAGAATTCAATACCAAAAAAGCGTTCAATGATGTTTTTAATGTTGACGAAATTTTCTTCGAGAAAAAAGCCAAAATCCAACAAGAAATTAGACTTACTAATTCAAGTTTAGAAGGAGTTATGGCAACTTTGAACTATCAAGTTTGCAGTGATCGTTGTATTAATTTAGAGAAAAAATTCACCTTCAAACTACCAGCTGAGACAACTGAAAAGGTAGTTGCAGCTATCACCGACAAACCAAATACTTTAAAACCAAACATTGATAAGGCAGCAATTGCCGAGCAAAAAATTGTCCTCAAAGACGCCCCTACAGCGGTTAATTTGGATTCTAAAAAAGACAATCAAAAAGGATTATGGCGCATTTTCTTTTTGGCATTTTTAGGAGGTTTTGCAGCATTGCTAACGCCTTGTGTTTTCCCGATGATTCCGATGACCGTTAGCTTTTTCACAAAACAAAGCAAAACCAAAGCGAAAGGAAAACAAAACGCAATTATTTATGGCTTATCAATAATTATTATTTATGTAGTTCTTGGACTTGCAATTACTGGAATTTTTGGTGCCGATGCGCTTAATGCACTGTCAACAGATGTTTGGTTTAATGTTATATTCTTCTTTTTGTTGGTTGTTTTTGCAGTATCTTTTCTGGGTGCATTTGAAATTATGTTGCCTAATTCCTGGGCAAATAAAGTAGATCGTCAGGCTGACAGAGGTGGTATTATCGGTATTTTATTTATGGCTTTGGCACTTGCTATTGTTTCTTTTTCATGCACTGGACCCATCGTTGGAACACTGCTAGTAGAATCGGCATCAAAGGGTGGCATTGCTCCAATAGTCGGAATGCTGGGGTTCTCTTCTGCGCTCGCTTTGCCTTTCATGCTGTTTGCGATGTTTCCGAGTTGGTTGCATTCGTTGCCAAAATCGGGCGGATGGCTCAATACAGTAAAGGTATCGCTCGGATTTTTAGAATTGGCGTTTTCGTTTAAGTTTTTGTCAAATGCCGACTTGGTTTTGCAGTTGCATTACTTTGAAAGAGAAACGTTTTTAGCAATATGGATCGCCATTTTCGGCACTTGGGGCATTTATCTTTTAGGTAAAATAACCTTGCCTCACGACTCGCCGATTGCGCATCTTTCTGTTGGTAGATTAATGCTAGCAATAATCGTGTTGGCTTTTACCGTCTATATGATTCCGGGACTTTGGGGTGCTCCTCTGAAATTAATTAGTGCTTTTCCTCCTTCAGAAGAGTATAGTGAAAGCCCAAATGGTGTTGGAGCTACTACATCTATCATTTCAAACGAAAAATTGCCCGATGGTGCCGAAAGAAACAAACACGGATTGGTTGTTTTTATGGATTATGACAAAGGGTTGGCTTATGCTAAACAAATAAACCGACCTGTTTTATTAGATTTCACGGGTCACGCCTGCGTAAATTGCAGAAAAATGGAGAATAACGTTTGGACCGACAGCAATGTTTCAAAACTATTAAAAGAAGAGGTCGTCATCATTTCACTATTTGCC
>CAIXNQ010000134.1 GCA_903920835.1 uncultured Bacteroidota bacterium
ACAACCCATTTGAAAGACGGATTTTATTCAAAAAAGGTAGCCGATTGACAAACCATCTTTGACAGCAACTTCAATCTAAATAACTTATTTTTAGTTATTACATATTCTCGATAAATCACTCTTCCCCTATGCTATTTCACTAAAAACTAAAATCATTTTTGCAACGTTTTGGCAAGATCTTTAAGCTCTTGAAAAGTCATTTCGCTAAAAGTTTCAGAAATGTTTTTAATGTTTTCAGTGCTTCGCAATCCGTTTAGCGGATTTTTTTCAGGATAAATTTTATCTTTATCAGGCTTCCATTCTAAAAAATCATTTGGCTCACAAAGCAACAGCAAACACAACCGCTCGATATGCTCCAATCGGAGCACTTTTACTTTGTTATTAATAATCAAATTAGAAGTTCGCCCGCTAAAACCATTCTTCACCATAAAAGAATAAGGTTTATTAATCCCTCGAAGCTCAAAAATTGGTTTAATATTAAATTTCAACATATTAATATCATATTTTAAATTACTACTTATTAGATAAATTAGATTTAGTTGACTAAAAAAAGCATTCAAATATAACAAAAAAGTAATTAGTTTACTAATTTAGGAAACAAAAATAGTCTTTTAGGAATATTATTAAGTACCTAATGAATACAATGAAGTATCTAATGAATACAATGACGTATCTTAAGAAAGCAAAGAGGTCTTCAAGGAATACGATGAAACACCCAAGGAATATGATGAACTATTTAAAGTAAACAACAAATTATCTTAAGAATATAATTAAACATATTATGAAATAAATTATGCGTTTTAGGAAAGTTTTTTTGTTATTTAAAGAAATAAAAACAAATTATAGATGATTTTATAGATGTCTGTTTAATAAATCGGCAATAGTTTTTCGATTTCTTCAATAAATTAAATTGTTTATTTTAGCAAAAAATAATTATAGCATTTAGTGTTTATTAATTTATTTGCCTTTGTTCCAAACATATTTGTTAATTATATGAACTCAATCGACACCGCTTATTTAGAACGTTGCATCAGCACATTAGACAAAGCATTTGGTTTGTTACAACAATCCAAAGTTGACGAAATTGATTATGATATGTATCGTTCCGCATGCGTGAAGGAGTATGAAATAATAATCGAACAATGTGGCAAATTGCTTAGAAAATGTTTAAAACCATATTATCATTCTTCAAAAGCGGTGGACCAATTATATTTTAAAGAAGTTTTTAAACAATGTGCTTTGAGGAGCATTATTGACATTGAACTTTGCGAACGGTTTCTGGAATATCGAGATAATAAAAACAATACTGCACCTGATTATGGCGTGAACTTTGCACAAGAAACGTTATTGTTACTGCCTAAATTTATAAACGATGCCGCTTTAATCACAGCAGCCATTAACAAACAAAACAATGATACTCCGTAATAAAGATAGAGAACGTTTACTAGCTATTTTTGAAACTTCGCCAGTGCCAATAGAGGTTTGGGCGTATGGCAGCAGAGTGAATGGCAGTGCTCACGAAGGAAGCGATTTAGACTTGGTGATTAGAACTTCCGCAACTCAAAAATTGCCTATTGAGGTTTATCTGAATCTTAAAGAAACTATCCGAGAATGCAACGTTCCTATTGTTGTAGAACTTTTTGATTGGGACAGGTTGCCACCAAGTTTTCATAAAATCATTGAAGCGCAACACGAAGTTTTGTTTAGCAACCTCTAAATGATTTTAACGGACCGAAAGAAGGCTTTAAAAACCCAGACAAAGAATAAAAACTTCAAATTTATTTCAACAACAACGGCAAAACATCAACAATAGAATCTAGCGTTTTGAAATTGGGATGTTCTACTTTGTGGTCAATCTTTTCGTGTTCCCAAGTGGTGTGAAACGGAATATGAACCGCATGACCACCAATAGCAAGCACTGGCAAAACATCGGATTTTAAAGAATTTCCTATCATAAAAAATTCTTCGGGTGCAATTTCTAGTCGTGTCAATAACTTTTGATAATTCACTTCTTGCTTGTCGGCCATGACTTCAATATGATGAAAATAATACCCCAAACCCGAGCGATGCAGTTTGCTTTGTTGGTCTTTCAAATCGCCTTTTGTAGCAACAATCAGTTTATATTTTCCGTGCAATGCGGCTAAAGTAGCTTCAACACCATCGAGCAATTCAATGGGTTTTTCGAGTAGTTCTTTTCCAAAGGCAATAATTTTTTCAATTACATCTATTGAGATTGTTTTGTTTGAAATTTGCATCGCAGCCTCAATCATTGACAAGATATAACCTTTAATTCCGTAGCCATAAAGTGGTAAATTTTGAATTTCGATTCTAAACAATTCTTGCGACAAGCCTTGCTGCGACAAATAATCGCTCATCAATGCACAGAATTTTTGTTCGGTTTCTTGAAAATAAGGCTCGTTTACAAAAAGTGTATCATCGGCATCAAAAGCAATAACTTTCAGACTCATAAAGCGGGAGGTTTTAGATTAAATTCAATGTCCACAAAGCTAATCAACTTGTGCCATAAAAAAAATTGCGGCAACAAATAGTAATGTTCTATAAAATAGATGAAATTTGTGCGCTTTTATATGACAAATTATTTTGTCTGTAGATTTAACCCAACATAAATGAAAAAGAAAATCGAAATTTTGGCACCTGCCAAAGATTTAATTCAAGGAATTGCCGCCATCAATAGTGGTGCCGACGCAGTTTATATCGGTGCACCTCAGTTTGGCGCACGCTCAAATGCCAACAATTCTATTGAAGATGTTGCCGAATTGGTTCGCTACGCACATTTGTTTTATGCCCAAGTTTTTGTAGTCATCAACACGATTCTTTATGACAACGAACTCGAAACGTGCCGAAAAATGATTTGGGAACTTTATAACATTGGTGTCGATGCTTTAATTGTTCAAGACATGGCAATTCTAGAAATGGATTTGCCGCCCATAGTACTTCATGCCAGTACGCAAGCCAACAATAGGGACGCTAACAAAATTAAATTCTTAAAAGAAGCTGGACTCAAAAGGGTTGTTTTAGCAAGAGAGTTAAATCTTCACCAAATTAAGGAAATTAGCGATGCTTCAGACGTTGAATTGGAGTTTTTTGTCACTGGAGCTTTGTGTGTTTCTTTCAGCGGCAATTGCTATATGAGTGTTGCCAATGGCGAACGTTCTGCCAACCGAGGTTCGTGTGCACAAAATTGTCGATTGCCTTATAATTTGATTGATGGCAACGGTGATACGCTCATTAAAAACAGTCACTTGCTTTCGATTAAAGATTTTGATGTTAGTGACCAAATCCCGAATCTAATCAAAGCGGGGATTGTTTCTTTCAAAATAGAAGGACGTTTGAAAGATATTGTTTACGTAAAAAACAACGTGTCTTTTCTTCGACAAAAACTAGACGCTTTCTTGCTCGAAAATGAGGAACAATTCACCAAAGCTTCATCGGGAACTTGCAGTTTTACGTTTGATGCAGCCCTGAATAGAACCTTCAACAGAGGTTATACCGATTATTTTGTAAACGAAAGACACCAATCGATTGGATCGTGGGAGAGTCCGAAATCAAAAGGACAGTACATCGGCAAATTGATTCAAACTATTGGAAATGCTTATGAAATCGAAAACGGAAATTTGCTCAACAACGGCGATGGACTTTGCTTTATAAATGACAGCAACGAAGCCGACGGAATTTATGTCAACCGTGCCGAAAACGGAATGGTGTATCCGAATGTTTTGAAAGAAATCAAGCCCGGAACGTTCATTTATCGCAATAACGATGCGGCATTTATTAAACTTGTAGAAAAAGAAGACAGCGCCGTCAGAAAAATCAGCACCGATTTGCTACTGATTGAAACCGAAACAGGCTTTGAACTTATTGCCACTGACGAAGACCGAAACGTGAGCACCGTAAAGCTTGACCACCCGAAAGAACGCACCAAAAACAACGAATCGATAATTGAAAATATAAAAACACAACTCAACAAAACAGGTTTCACACCATTTACTGCCAAAACGATTACGGTTCAATTTTCTGAAAACTGGTTTTTGCCTATTTCAAAAATTAACGAAATGCGTAGAACAGTCTTTGAACAATTGGTGGCAACTCGACTTGAAAATTATCACCGAGAAGAGCAACCCATTGTTAAAACCAATCATCCATATCCAGAAACGCAGCTTGATTTTACGTATAATGTAGCCAACAAATTGGCCCGAAAATTCTATGAACGTCATGGCGTGACCGAGATAGAAAAAGCTTTTGAACTGCAATGGGATCCAGGAAAATCGCGCGTAATGACCACCAAATATTGCATTAAATATGAACTCGAAAAGTGTCCGAAATATCACAAAGATACTTTGGGCGTAAAGGTCAAAGAGCCTCTAGTCTTGAAACAAGGCGAACTCGAATATAAACTGAAATTCAACTGCAAACCTTGCGAGATGGAGATTTGGGAAAAAGACGCCGAGTTTGAAATTGAAGAAGATTAAGTTTCTTGTTATTCTTATGCGTCTTTTCCTAAAATATTTTTTTTTTATAAATAGATAAAATAATTAGAAAGAAGATTACTTTTGAAGCTAAATCATTAAAAAAGATTAAAATACAAATGAATAAAAACATCATAATCACTGGAACCTCTCGCGGAATTGGACTGGAATTGGCTTTGCAATTTGCCAATGCAGGTCATCAAGTGTTAGCGATTTCAAGAAAAATACCACAACAATTACTTGAAAACCCAAACATAACTTGTCTGTCAATAGATATTGCGGTCGAAGACGATATGCAAAAAGTTGAAAAATTCATTTTGCAAACTTGGAAAAAAGTTGATGTTCTGATAAATAATGCGGGATGTTTGGTCAACAAACCATTTTCTCAATTGTCACAAACCGATTTTGAAAGAGTTTATAGGGTTAATGTCTTTGGACTTGCAAATCTAACGAGAACTTGTTTGCCATTTATGCAAAAAGGCAGTCATGTGGTTTCGATCAGTTCGATGGGCGGAATTCAAGGAAGCATTAAATTTGCTGGTCTTGCCGCTTATAGTTCAAGCAAAGGAGCAGTGATTACGCTTTCTGAA
>CAIXNQ010000135.1 GCA_903920835.1 uncultured Bacteroidota bacterium
GTATCCAAAATATTATTTTATTTAACAAATGTAATATTAAAATCGTATGATTCAATAACTTAATTTAACAACAAATAAAGTTTGCAATCATTAGGGCAAAGTAAATCTAAATAATATTAAATTTGAAATAACAAACTTATAAAACTCTTAGTTTACTTATAATTATTTAAGTCTCAAAAAATGGGAAGTACACTCAAGAAGTACACTTAACAAAACAAAAAACCCTTACATTTCTGTAAAGGCTTTTCTTTAGTAGCTCCCTCTCTTGGGCTCGAACCAAGGACCCTCTGATTAACAGTCAGATGCTCTAACCAACTGAGCTAAGAAGGAAAGTGTGTTTCACTTTTAAAGCGGTGCAAATATAATTACTATTTCCGTTTCTGCAAACAAAAAATAATCTTTTTACAAAAAATATTATTTCCCTGTAATTAAATGCCAAATGTCGTTTCCGAACACTAATGCCATGATGCTCAAAAGCAGCACTACACCAATAGTTTGGGCTACTTCTAAGGTTTTTTCAGTAGGTTTTTTTCGAGTAACTATTTCTATTAAAATAAAAACTGCGTGTCCACCATCTAGCCCTGGAATAGGAAGTATGTTTAGAAAAGCCAACCAAATTGAAAACATTGCACAAAATGACCAAAAGAATGTCCAATCCCAAACGGGTTTAAAAATCTTAAACATTCGTAGCGGCCCACTAACTTGCTTGTAGGCTTCGGTCTTAGTATTGAAAATTACTTTAAATTGACGAATTTGATTAGATAGTGTTGATATTGTTTTGTTGAATCCAGCTGGAATTGCTTCCGCAAATGAAAGTTTTTGAGTGATGTAAGCTGCTTTAAGAATACTAAAATCTGGGTAAAATCCGATTTTGCCTTCTTTGGTAGGCTTTGTTTTTAGAACAATTTCGGTGTTGTTTCTTAAAACTTTAATCTGAACAGTGTCTTTTTTTACATGCTCTAACGCAGTACTAAATTCATCAAAAAAACTAGTTTTAAGGTCGTTAATGCCTATGATTTTATCTCCTTTTTGAAGTCCGCAAGTCATTGCTGGAGAATCTTTAATTATCGAATCTACAACAGTTTCAACTCTTGGTGCTAAAAAGTTCTTCCCAGCTCTCTTAATTACTTCTCGTTTTCCTTCGTCTGAAAGTAAAAAGGTGGTTTCTTTTCCGTCTCTGTTGACCGTAATTTCATTGCCAAACAGGACTTCCATCGGAATGTGGTCAAACTTTTTTTGAACAACCCCATCAACTTTTAGAATCTTGTCGCCCGATTTTAGACCGATAATACTTCCTATTGAATCAACAGCAATTCCGTTTGAAATTTTTGAATTATCTACAAAATTATCTCCGTTGTTAAACAATAACATGGTGTAAATAAACCAAGCCAGGAAAAAGTTAACTATAACACCACCACAAATAATTATTAATCTTTGATAAGCTGGTTTGCTTCTGTATTCCCATGGCTGAGGTTCTTGTTTAAGTTGCTCTTTATCCATGCTTTCGTCGATCATGCCAGCAATTTTTACGTAGCCTCCCATAGGAATCCAACCAATTCCGTATTCTGTATCGCCAATTTTTTTCTTTACAACAGAAAACCAAGGGTCAAAAAGCAAATAGAACTTATCGATTTTAGTTTTGAAGTATTTTGCTGGTAAAAAGTGTCCTAGTTCATGAAGTATAACTAGAATTGAAAGGCACAAGATTAATTGTGCAATCTGAATAAGTGTTCCCATTATTTTTTGATAAAATCTATTATGACCGCAAAAGTAATGTTTTCGTAGTAGTTTTAATAGATTATGAAGCGAGGTTTATTGTTTTATGAATTTTTTGTGAAAAGTTCCTTCAGAAGTTTCAATGTTAATCATGTAAATTCCGCTTGAAAGATTTGATACAGAAATAGATTCTGAATTTGATTCCAAAACATTCTGACCAATATTATTATAAACAGTAAATTTTTCTAAAACAACTTGATTCGGAGTTTTTATGTTTAATTCAGATAATGTTGGATTTGGATAAACTTCTACAGTATTTTCATAATCAAATTGCGAACTAGACAAAGTAGTTGCGGTGCTATTTCTTGATATGATATGTCTTTCTGGGTCGAAAGTGGTATTGGTTACCACAAAAGGAACATTTTCAACAAAAACCTGACCGTTTGTAGTGTTATTCAAAACAAAATCCATTTGTTGACCGCTTGCACCAAAAACTCTAACAGGAACTGGCATTTCAAAATAACTTACACTTGGGTGAGATTGTGTTTGATTAACAACAAATTTTACTTGTCCGCCAGGCAAATTTTGTGCAGTAATTGTATAATTTGGATAGCCTTGATTATAAATCCAATCATTAAAAAACTCCGTTAGACTACTACCATAAACAGTTTCTAAATGTGTTTGAAAATCGGAAGTGTGGGCATATCCATAAGCTAAATTAGTATCTGCCAAATAATTTTTCATCGCTTGAAAAAATGCAGTATCTCCCATTTTAAAACGAAGCATTTCGAGCACCATTGCACCTTTATTGTAAGTTAATCTGCCGCTAAAAATTCGATTTACGTCTGTTGCTTCTGTGTCGGTTAAATAAACTGCGCCACTGGTACCAGCGGTAATACTGTTAATCATATTTGTTTTATCGCTTACAAAAGCGGCTAGATTGTCAAAGTTTTCATAGACTAAAGAAGCTAAATATGTTGCAAATCCTTCATTCAACCAAATGTCTTTCCAGGAACCGCAAGTAATTTTATCTCCAAACCATTGGTGTGCCATTTCGTGTGCAATTAATTGTCGATCAAAACCTACCATAAACGAAACCGTTGTGTGCTCCATTCCGCCACCCCAGTCAAATTGTGCATGACCGTATTTTTCATTGTGAAACGGATAAATTTCAAATAAATTTTTATATAAATCTAAGAGTAATGGGGTTTGATTTAATTGAGATTGAACACTAGCCAAATCTTCTGGATATATATAATTTATTATTGGAAAAGAATTTGGAGCTACTCCTGACGTTTGATTGTAAACGCTATAATTAGTTACCGCCATACAAATCAAGTAAGCTGGAATCGGATATCCATGATGAAAATGAGTAGTTTTGTTTGCGCCATTAATTACTGGTGATTCTGGTTCAACACCGTTAGATACTGCTATATATTGTGAAGGCGCAGTAATATAAACATCTATTGAATTTACTTTATCGTTCAAATCTTGTTTACACGGCCACCAATCTCTTGCGCCA
>CAIXNQ010000136.1 GCA_903920835.1 uncultured Bacteroidota bacterium
CTTCTTGCTCACTGCCGCAAACACATCTTATATCAGTTCCAGTATTGTTAGAGATGTCATCAGAAACGGCGGCGATTATACGGTATTAGTGCCAGCGGCTGTTCGAGTGAAATTAAAATAGATTTTTAAAAAACCTATCTCAAAAACTCAGTATCCAGCGTGCCGGAGATGTCAGGCGACCCAGATACTGAGTATCCAGCGTGCCTGAGATGTCAGGCGACCCAGATACTGAGTATTTAGCTTGCCCGAGATGTCAGGCGACCCAGATACTCAGTATTTAGCTTGCCTGAGATGTCAGGCGACCCAGATACTGAGTATTTAGCTTGCCCGAGATGTCAGGCAGCCTAGATACTGAGTTTTTTATATCAAATTTTTCAAGATTTTTATTTTGATATTGTTTTTTTATTATTTTTACGTCATGTAATTAAAAAAAATAGAAATCATGTTCAAACTAAACAAATTTCGACTAGCTTCTTTACATAATCTTGAAGCTGGTCAACTCATCAAAAGAAATGTTGACGACCTAGCCACAGCAATCATTAACTTGAATACCGACCCCTTAATTAAAAGTTATGTTGACAAAATGAATGCCGATGCTGCACAGATGGATTTGGCATTGGTAAAAATCACTGCGCAACAAGAAACCAAAGATTTAGAACTTCTTGACATTAAAAGAGACCGCTCTGTAGGAGTTACTCGATTGCAATTAAGAATTTATAAAAACTCAGACGATGCTGCCGAAGTAGCTGCCTACAAAACGCTAGCGATTCCGTTTAAAGCTTACGGAAAAATAGAGAAACTCAACTTTGAAGAAGAATCAAACGCTATTGATAATTTTGTTCAAGAATTAGCTAAACCAGTTTATGCTTCGGCAATAGCTACCTTAAATTTGAGTGGTTTTATTACCAGAATGTCTAACGATAACAATGCCTTCAAAGCATTATTTTCAACCAGAAGCACCAATGTTGCTGCTACAGTTATGTATGATGCTAAAACCATCAGAAAAAACATGATTAATAATTATATCGCCTATTGTAATTATGTAACTTCGTTGACAAACGCTACTAGTGGACTTGCTAACTATCAATATTATCTTGATATTTTTAATATCACAAACAATATTCGCAAGTATTATTCAGATGCTTTAGCACGAAGAACCGGCACTAAAGATGCCTCTACAGATAGTTCCGCAAAAAAATAATTCCGATTTTATCAATTCTAAAACGCCCTAGATGGGCGTTTTTTTTTATGATGGTTTTTTGGTTTATCAAGATATTTCAATTCACTATTAGTGAGAAATTCCTTGATTGATGCTGAAAAAAAAACTACTTATAAAATAATTTCCAGAATAAGTATTTTGAAACAAATTTGACTATTTTTGTCAAAACAAATTTTGTCTTATGGAAACATTTGGAGCTATTATTAAAAACAAAAGAGAAAGCAAAGGCTTAATTCTTCGACAAGTTGCTTCTGCACTCAATATTGACCAAGCAATTGTTAGTAAATTTGAACGCGGAGAAAGGAAACCATCAAAAGAACAAGTAGAAAAATTTGCTGAATTTTACGAATTAGACAAAAACAAATTAATTACAACTTGGTTAAGCGATCAAATTGCAAACTCAATTCTGTATGAAGAAAATATCGGAGAAGTTCTAAAAGTAGCAGAAGAAAAAGCAATTTATTTAAAAACAATTCAAAATGGAAAATAAGATAAAAGTAGTAGAATTGTTTGCAGTTTCAAATACTAAAATTATGACAGTATGGAGTTTTTTTTTTTATTTGGGCGTTCCCCAAGGGTCGGGCTTTTTTTTGTTGGTTGGGGAACCCCCCCCCCCCCCCCC
>CAIXNQ010000137.1 GCA_903920835.1 uncultured Bacteroidota bacterium
AAATCCATATTATCGTTCAAGTCATTAAAAGCAACTTCTGGTTCAATCATCCAAAATTCTGCTAAATGTCGTGAAGTATTAGAATTTTCTGCACGAAATGTTGGTCCAAAAGTATAAACTTGACCCAACGCCATGGCAAATGTTTCGGCTTCTAGCTGACCTGAAACGGTCAAATTTGTTTCTTTTCCGAAAAAATCTTCTTTATAATTAACTTTTCCATCTTCAGTTCTAGGAGTGTTGTCAAAAGGAAGCGCAGTTACTTTAAACATTTCGCCAGCGCCTTCGGCATCTGAACCTGTAATTATTGGCGTATTTACATATACAAATCCTTTTTCCTGAAAATAACGGTGCACCGCAAAAGACAACACCGAACGAACACGCATAATGGCACCAAAAGCGTTGGTTCGCACTCGAAGGTGTGCATTTTCTCGCAAAAATTCAAGTGAATGTTTCTTTGGTTGCATCGGGAATTTTTCGGCATCTGAGTCTCCGAGAATTTCTAGTTTGGCAACCTGAATTTCATATTTTTGTCCAGCACCTTTGCTTTCTACCAAGCTACCTGTAACAGCAATTGCGGCTCCAGTAGTGATACGTTTTAAGGTTTCTTCGGGCGTATTTTCAAAATCAACCACACACTGAATGTTGTGTAGTGTTGACCCGTCGTTTAAAGCTATAAATTGATTGTTTCTAAACGTTCGCACCCAACCTTTGGCGGTTACATCTTGAAAAGTAGTGGTGCTATTGAGTAAATCTTTTACTTTGGTATGTTTCATTTTCTATAAAATTTGAATTTATTCGCTGCATTCTCATCAAATCAGCAATTCGTTTTGGGCTGCAAATATAACAGTTTTTTTATCGGTTTTTTCGAGATTTATTAAAGTTCTGACGTGGATTTTTATACTCAAAACAGCTATTGTCCCACATCAAAACCTTGTTCAACATCCCAGTTGGAGCGCACATCGACGGGCTTTGAAAAATAAATAACCGTTTCGGCTTGTTTTTTTTCAAGATAATTTCCCGTGTCCCATTCTTTGTTTTTGTTGTCGTCATAAATCAATCTGAGACTGTATTTTTCGGGTTCAATTAAATTGAAATCTATTGTGGTTTCACGTTCAGAATAGGCAGTTTCTTTTACTTTTCCATTGCTGTCTGTAAGTTGTAAAATTATTGGAAAACGTTTCACGTTTTGGAGCACTACTTTTAAGTTGCCATAATCTGTAGTGTTTTTGGTCGTAAATTTATAAAGCAACGAATCGTTTGGTTTTTCTAAATACGTAATCAATGCGCCTTTTTGAATTTTGAGTTTATATTTTTCTAAAGGTTCTTGCTTGAAAAGGAATTTTAACTCTTGCTTGTATTCATCATAAGAAGTTTCAAAAGCCACTGCCACCGAATCTTTATTGGTCAACATCATTTTTGATTTGTCAAATTTGGTCAACGGAATTGACGAATGTATCGTATAATTTTCTCTAAACGACAAAATATCTTGGCTCACTGGCTTGATAAAAAGCGAATCTTTTTTGGCTTCTTTATATTTAATTTTATACGATTTTGAATAATTTTCATTCGTAATATTGACGCTCAACGAATCTGTTTTTATCGGTTGAAACCAAAGTTGTAATGAATCTTTCTCAGGAAATTTAGTGATGATGGTTGGCAGCACTTGGTCTTTGTTTTTCAAAACAATTTTAGTGTTTTTTGAATTGCCATAATAAGGCAGCAAAAGTCGGTTTGAAGCCGCAATCAATGGGCGTTCGGTCTTGAATTTTAATTTTTCTTTAAACAGTTTTAACTCAAAACTGCTGTCGTTTGGGATGGTAATTTCTTTTTGATAAAAGCCAATTTTCTCTTTTTCGGGATTAAATCTGTAATTGCTATTCTCATCTTTGAGCGCCACCAATCGGTATTTGCCAGCTTTTAGATTTTCGAGTTTAAAACTTTTTGCACTATCGAGCGTGTTGGTGATGTACCTTGGGTTTTGTTTAAAAATTGCAGAATCACTATATTTTGAGTTCACTTCATAGAGCATGACCGAAACGAAATGGTCGCTTTTTTTCTCAAGCGCATCTTTAATCGTGCCTTTCAATGTCAAAGAATCTAAATGACTGCCCGTCGAAAAAATATATTTGAATTGTCTAAAAGCGTTTCCTTCGTTGTTGTCTTGAATGCTTTGTCCGAAATTGAAACTATAGGTAGTGTTGGGCTGCAGTGTGTCTTTTATTCTAATACGAATCTCTTTGCTGGCAACACTCGGAGTAATTTCGGGCATTTTTTTCATTGGCGGCGAAATAATCAACTGCTTAGCAATGTCTTTTAGTTTGATATATTCGTTAAAAGCCAATTTGATCTCGTTGCCTTTAAAATTGAGACTTTTGTCTTGCGGAAAACTCATTTTCAAGATTGGCGCAATGGTGTCTTTTGGTCCTCCGGTAATCGAACCTCTTTTGGCACAACTAAAAAGAGCAATAAAGACCAGCAAAAAAAGATATTTCGTTTTGAACATTAGCATTAATATTTGGTTACAAAATAACAATTATATTTAGAGTAAACGAAATGTTTTTAACTTTTTTGGAAGATTTGAATTTACATATCAAAAGCCTTTGTTTGTTCATGGTTCAAAATTTCAAACAAAAGAATAAACCTACTTAGGTTAAAAGGCAAACATCAATTCGCTGCTTTTTAAATTATGCTGTTATAAAATTTCAATGTTATTTTAAACGACAACGCTTGAAATTAAAACAAAAAAAAAATAGGCTATCAGTCCAAACAGCCATAGATTTTTAGAGAAAGTTTCATTGTTGCAAGATCGTGACGCTTGCGCCAGTTGGTGAAATAATTTTTTGCTTTCATCACTCCCCAAATAAAAAAATATCTCAATTTATTTTTTTAGCATTATTGCGGCTTTCCAAGAAAATTACCCCTTCAACTTCATCACGATTTCGAGTTGTGCTTTCAGGATTTTGTTTTCTTCTTCAAGGTTGGCAATGCGATTTTCGTAAGCTTGTTTTTCGGCTTGCTTTGACGCTGCATCAATGTCCGTTTTGGCAAAATCCGAAGGCAACATGTTGGCGATTTCTTGAAAAATGTTATACTTCATAGCATAGCATAAGTCAATTAATATTGATGTTTGTATGCTCGAACTTCTAATGAATTTATACAGCGAACTGCCAGGCCTGCCAATCGCACGTTCTAATTCGGAATTATTCAATTTTAATTTCCAGGTCAGTTTTTCGATTATTTCGCCAGTGTTGATGTTGTGGTCACTTTTTTTCATTGTTCTAATAAGTTAATTAGTACAACAAAAATATAATTTATTTGACTTTTTTGCAAATATATTTGTATTTTTAAGAACTGAGTTTGTGTTTTTCAGAACTGAGTTTGTGTTTTTTAGAACTGATTGTGTGTTTTTCAGAACTGCATTTGTGTTTTTCAGAACTGTATTTGTGTTTTTAAGAACTGAATTTGTATTTTTCAGAACTTAATTTGTGTTTTTCAGAACTGCATTTGTATTTTTCAGAACTGCATTTGTGTTTTTCAGAACTGAGTTTGTGTTTTCAAGAACTGATTTTGTGTTTTTTACATATTCAAAAAATAATTTATTTTGATAACACAAAAGAAATAGGACAAAGAAAAAAGTAAAATTAGAGTACAAAAAGTTTTTGCTCGAGAATAGAAAAGACAGCTACGGTTCGGTAGCACTTTTACAAAAAGACCTCGAGCTTGCAAAAGTTACTCGAGAACTTGAAGAAATCGATGCTTTTACAGATGCTATTAATGCCCGAAAAGCTGCATTGTAAGAATTGGTTTGGTTAGTTGAAAAGAGGCTGCTCGAAAGGGCAGCCTTTTTTTGTGGGGTAATGCGAGAGAATCTAATTTTAAATATTTAGATTTTTCTACAAAATTACTATTGAGTATTTCTAATAAAAATAAATTGTTGAAATGAATAAAATTTGTTATGTTTGGAAATAATAAATTCAATTTAAATGATTGATAAAAAATCGTTATCAGAACGGGACATTTGCTCAAAGTTTATAACTCCTGCTTTACAAAAAGCTGGGTGGAATATTCAGACACAAGTACTTGAGGAAGTATCGTTTACTGATGGTAAAATTTATGTTCGTGGTAAACTAACCGCTCGTGGCGAACGCAAAAGAGCTGACTATTTGCTTTACTATCAAGATAATCCAATTGCAATAATTGAAGCTAAAGACAACAAACATTCTGTTCGTGCAGGGATACAACAAGCGTTGAATTATGCTCGAATATTAGATATTCCTAGTGTTTTTAGTAGTAATGGTGATGGCTTTATTTTTCATGACAGAACGGCTACGGATGAAACTATTGAAACAGAATTATCGTTAGAGAACTTTCCTTCTCCTGAGCTATTGTGGATGAAATACAAACTATATAAAGGAATTGTAACACCACAAGGTGAGAAAATTGCTTTGCAAAAATACTTTTCAGATGGTTCTGGAAGAAAACCAAGATATTACCAACAAATTGCCATTAACCGAACGGTTGAAGCTATTGCCAACGGACAAAACAGAATTTTGTTAGTTATGGCAACAGGAACTGGAAAAACCTACACTGCGTTTCAAATCATTCACAGACTTTGGAAAAGTGGTGCTAAAAAAAGAATCTTATTTCTTGCTGACAGAAATGCTTTGATTGACCAAACTAAACGTGGTGACTTCAAACATTTTAAAGATAAAATGACAGTGGTTAAACATCGAATGATTGATAAGAGTTATGAAATTTATTTGGCGTTGTATCAAGGATTGGCAGGTGCTGATGAAGATGCTAACGCCTACAAACAATTTTCTCCTGACTTTTTTGATTTGATTATTATAGATGAGTGCCATAGAGGAAGTGCTAAAGAAGATAGTTCTTGGAGAGAAATATTAACCTATTTTGGAAAAGCAACTCATGTTGGTTTAACGGCTACTCCAAAGGAAACAAAAGAAACAAGTAACACCGAATATTTTGGAGAACCTGTTTATACGTATTCTTTGAAACAAGGAATTGATGATGGTTTCTTGGCTCCTTATAAAGTAATTCGTGTCGCTTTGAATGTAGATGCCGAAGGCTATCGACCAGAACATGGCAAAACCGATAAAGAAGGTAACGCTATTGAAGATAGAATTTACAATAGAAAAGACTTTGATAGAAGTTTGGTTATAGAAGAACGTACCGATGCTGTTGCCAAAAAACTAACAGAATATTTAAAAGGTTTTGACCGTTTCGCAAAAACTATAATTTTCTGTGTGGATATTGACCATGCCGAACGTATGCGCAATGCGATTGCACGACATAATGCTGACTTGGTTGCTGTAAATTACAAATATGTAATGCAAATTACTGGCGATAATGATGAAGGTAAACGTGAATTAGACAACTTCATTAACCCAGAAGAAAAATACCCAGTTATAGCAACCACTTCTGAATTAATGACCACTGGTGTTGATGCCCAAACCTGCAAAGTGATTGTATTGGACGCCAACATTAATTCGATGACCAAGTTCAAACAGATTGTTGGGCGTGGTACTCGTATTAATGAAGAGTTTAATAAATTATATTTTACGATTCTAGACTTTAGAAATGCTACTGATAATTTTGCTGACCCTGATTTTGATGGCGACCCAATTCGCGTAAAACCAATTACAGAAGATACCGATTTGAGTACTATTGTGGAGGAAGAAGAAACAGAAACTACACCAATTATAGACGATATTACTGGAGATGAGATTATGATTGTTCCTCCAGTAGTTAGAGAACCATCAGGGAGCGAAGAATACAAAGCAAGACCTAAGCAATATGTCAATGGCGTAAATGTTTCGGTATTGGTGTTCGATGACTGTGACAGCGTTTTTACTGATGACTTGGCTTTGAACATTCTCAAGGCTGCTCTTGATTCAGGTAAGACACGTAGAATTTGCTGGAATAGTGAC
>CAIXNQ010000138.1 GCA_903920835.1 uncultured Bacteroidota bacterium
AAACTGAGTATCGAGAATAAACTTGTATTAGACCTTGACGGAAAGAAAACCTGGATTTTTCATGGTGATGTTTTTGACGTTACGATGCAACATTCAAAATGGTTGACCCGACTGGGGTCTCATGGCTATGACTTGCTGATTTTGATTAATGCTTTTTGCAATTTTGTTTCCGTAAAAATGGGGCGCGGCAAAATATCACTGTCAAAGAACATCAAGAACAGTGTCAAAAAAGCAGTTAAATTCATCAATGATTTTGAAAAAACAGCTGCCGATATTGCCATCAGAAACGGCTATGACTATGTGCTGTGCGGACACATTCACCATCCAGAAATGAAAATTATCGAGACCGAACAAGGCAAAGTGGCTTATTTAAACTCAGGCGACTGGATAGAAAACCTCACCGCACTGGAATATAACAACAAGCAATGGTCGCTTTATAAATATGACTCCAATGATTTTAAAAATCCAGATAAAGAAACTGACGATGAATTGGTACTGATGGAAAACGAACAAATTTTTGAACAAATGCTGGGTGGTTTTTTAAAAACCAACGACATCATTACTCCAATAAATTTTAAATAATGAAAATTCTATATGCTGTTCAAGGCACTGGAAACGGACATATCACTAGAGCCATAGAAATTATTCCGTATTTAAAGCAGCGAGGCGAGGTAGATATTTTAGTGAGCGGCATTCAATCGGATATTGAGTTGCCGTTTAAAGTGACTTATCGTTTTAATGGTCTGTCGTTCATTTTCGGAAAAAAAGGAGGTGTTGATTACTGGAAAACCTTTGTCAAAATGAAATCTTTTAAGCTGCTCAAAGAAATCAAAAAGCTCGACCTAAAATCGTATGATTTAATCATTAGCGATTTTGAACCCGTGTCGTGCTGGGCAGCGATCAAAACCAAAAGAGATTGTATTGGGCTGAGTAATCAAGTGGTGACCATGCATCCGCTGGCACCTCAACCAAAAAATCTTGACCTGATTGGGAAATTAGTTTTGCAGAATTATGCGCCAACAACCTATAATTATGGTTTTCACTTCAAGCGACTAGATGGAGCGGTCTTTACCCCTATTATTCGCAAAGAAGTTCGAGATTTAAAGACTAAAAACAAAGGACATTACACCGTTTATTTGCCTTCTTATGACGATGACCAAATTGTTAAAGTCTTGAAACATTTGAGCGACGTTGACTTTCAAGTTTTTTCTAAACATGCCAAAAAAGACAAGAAAATTAACAACATTTCGATTCAAAAAATAAATACCGATTTGTTCCTCAAAAGTATGGCTGGAGCAGCAGGAATCTTGTGTAATGCAGGATTTGGAACCGCTAGCGAGGCGTTGTTTCTGAAAAAAAAGCTTATGGTTATTCCGATGAAGAAACAGATAGAGCAATATTATAACGCCGAAATGTTGAAATCTATGGGCGTTCCTGTCATTAAAAAATTAAAGATTGGCGCACTGCCCGCACTCCGAAAATGGATTGCCGACGACACTATTATTGAAGTAGATTATCCAGACAATGCCGAAGAAATTGTAAACCTGATTGTTGACAACCATTCAGGAAATAAGAAAATCAACACCCAGTTTGAGTCGGATAATTACAATCTCTTTCAATAGCAATGAGCGCAAAAAAAATTAGCAAAAACGACTTTGGGGAGGACTTTATTTGGGGCGTTTCGGCATCGGCATTGCAATCTGAAGGGGCACACCAAACCGATGGCAAAGGCATTTCTATCTGGGACACTTTTGTAACCAAAAAAAATAAGATTCTAAATAACGACCACCATTTTGATGCCGCCAATTTTTATGAAAACTATAAAACCGACATCGATTTAATAAAGCAAATGAGGATTCCGAACTTTCGATTTTCGATAGCTTGGACTCGAGTTATTCCAGACGGCGATGGTGCTATTAACCAAGCGGGGCTGGATTTTTATCATCAAGTTATTGATTATTGTTTGGCAAACGAGATTACTCCCTTCGTGACTTTATATCACTGGGATTTACCACAAGCACTCGAGGACCAAGGCGGATGGACCAACAGGGCAATCTTGAATTGGTTTGAAAATTATGTCGCCGTTTGCATCAACGAATTTAAAGACAAAGTCACCCACTGGATGGTGCTCAATGAACCGATGGTTTTTACTGGCGGCGGCTATTTTCTTGGGATACATGCGCCAGGTAAAAAAGGTTTTAAGAATTTTATTCCCGCCATGCACCACGCCCTTTTGTGTCAGGCAATCGGATGTAATACCATAAAAAAAATAGCTCCCAGCGCGCAGGTAGGTACTACGTTTTCATGTTCCTACATTACCCCCTACTCCAACTCAAACCGAGATAAAAAAGCAGCAAAAAAAGTAGATGCGCTATTGAACCGACTTTTTATCGAGCCAGCTCTAGGACTGGGTTATCCTTTTGACGATTTGCCTTTTCTGAAAAGAGTTAAGCGCTATATGCTTCCAGAAGATGAGCAGTTAATGAAAGTAGCATTTGATTTTATCGGTATTCAAAATTATACTCGAGAAGTTGTTGCCCACAGCTATTTTGTGCCCCATATCAAAGCAAAAATTATCCCTGCCGACAAGCGAAAAGTGTTTTATACCGCCATGGATTGGGAAGTTTATCCGGAATCTATCTATGAAATGATAACCAAATTTAGTGCCTATCAAGGCGTGAAGAAAGTGATTGTTACCGAAAATGGTGCTTCTTTTCCAGATGAAATTATCGATAATGAAGTTGCCGACGAGCACCGTATTCATTACCTAAAAGCCCATATTGATCAAGTTTATAGAAGCCATCAAACCAACAACAAACTTGAGGGCTACTTCGTTTGGTCTTTAACGGACAATTTTGAATGGGCAGAAGGCTACAAACAACGCTTCGGATTAATTTACATAAACTATCAAACCCAAAAAAGAACCATCAAACACTCTGGACTTTGGTATCGAGACTTTTTAAATTTTGAGTTATGAGTTATAAATTATGAGTTATGAACCAGTAATTTTCTGTTGACTTATTCCTAAAACCCAGCACCTATCACCTCTCACCTACTTCCTAATTCCACCCAACAACATTTTAAAACTGAAACCTGAAACAAACAGTTCTGTAAAAATATTAATTATTAAAAAAATGTAATTCCCGTAGCGCCGCCACGAGTTCCCTTATTTACACCACGAACGCCCGTAGTGCCACCACGAGTTCCCTTATTTACGCCACGAACGCACGTAGCGCCGCCACGAGGACACTTCTTT
>CAIXNQ010000139.1 GCA_903920835.1 uncultured Bacteroidota bacterium
CTTCAACAAAATATCTGAATGCTTCAACGAGCCATCTGAATGCTTCAACAAAATATCTGAATGCTTCATTAGAATTATTAAATACTTCAAAACAGTTTTTGAGTAAATCAAGCATTGAAAATGGCAATAATTTAAAATTAAAAAGCGAATTAAACCCTCTTTAATTCGCTTTTTAACTAAAAACTAAAAACTCAACACTAAAAACTAAACCCTTTCTTGACTTTTAAAAAAACCAATTCCTCAAGAATATTCGATTCCGCATACAATTTGAATTCAAAAGATTACTTTTGCAACATGAATTCAATGGAAAATCATAAAGAAATGAAAACCTGGCTCGACGACCTTCAATTAGGACATCCGTTACTGATTGCAGGGCCGTGTAGTGCCGAAACCGAGGAGCAGGTGCTAGCCACAGCAATGCAACTGAAAGCAGCAACGCCCACCAGCATTTTTAGAGCCGGCATCTGGAAACCCAGAACCCGTCCCGGAGGATTTGAAGGCGTTGGCGCTATTGGATTAAAGTGGTTGCAAAAAGCAAAAGCAGCTACTGGCTTGCCGATGGCGGTGGAAGTAGCCAACGCAACGCATGTTAAACTAGCTCTAGAACACGACATTGACGTGCTCTGGATTGGGGCACGAACGACAGTAAATCCGTTTGCAGTGCAAGAAATTGCCGATGTGTTGGCAAATACAGACAAAATTGTTTTGGTCAAAAACCCTGTAAACCCCGATTTGTCTTTGTGGATGGGTGGTGTAGAGCGGTTATATAATGCTGGTGTAAAAAAACTGGGCATCATTCACAGAGGGTTTTCTACGTATGAAAAATCGAAATACAGAAACAATCCTGAATGGCAAATTGCGATTGATTTTAGAAGAAAATTCCCCGATTTGCCTCTAATTTGTGACCCATCACACATCACTGGAAAACGGAATATGATTCAGGAAGTAGCCCAACAAGCCCTCGATTTGAATTACGACGGATTGATGATTGAAACCCATTGCAATCCAGACAATGCGTGGAGCGATGCCGCACAACAAGTAACCCCAAATGAATTAAAACAAATTTGGAACCAACTAAAAGTAAGAAAAATCACCGACGAAGCCGATGATTATAATTTAAAAATGGCAGCACTTCGAGTTCAAATTGACGATTTCGATAGAAAGATTGTTGAAAACGTTGGTAAGCGAATGTTGATTACAGAACAAATTGGAGCTCTAAAAAAAGAAAAAAACGTTGCGATTCTGCAAAACAAACGCTGGTCTGAAATATTGGACAATATGACAAAACTGGGCTCAGAAATGGGACTAAGCGAAGAATTTATAGTGAAACTTTTTAAAGCAATTCATCAGGAAAGCATTAGTCATCAGGAGAAAATTTTTAATAGTTAGTTTTTTTAAATTATTTATTTAAATTTGCCACAAAAAAAAAATAAAGACATGAAAAAATTTCAATTATTAATTATTTTACTAATTTCATTTACTGTATTTTCTCAAAAACAAATTTTTGAGAGTCCAAATTTAAAGACTACTATTGCAACTCACAAAACTATTGCAATACTCCCTTTTACAGTTAAAATTACTTACAAAAAACAACCAAAAAATTTTAGTGCAGAGGGCAACAAGGCACAAGAAGAAAAGATGTCAAATTCAATACAATCAAGCATGTATACTTTTTTGTTAAGAAAAGCAGATAATTATTTTGTTACATTTCAAGATGTAGAGAAAACTAATATTCTTTTGAAAAAAGCTGGATTATTAAATAAATTAGACGAAACAACCAAAGATGAATTAGCTAAAACCTTAGGTGTAGATGCAGTTATTGGCGGTGTTTTTGAGTCAGAACAAACTAAATCAGAGGGTGCTGCTATTGCTACAGCAATTGTATTTGGTGGTTTTGGAGGTAAAACTGGTACTGGTTCATTAACAATGACAATTAATAATGGTAAAGATGGTGAATTGTTATGGAGGTTTTTTAAAACTATGGATGACAATATTAATGCGTCAACAGATGATTTAGTAGAAAGAATGATGAGAAAAGTATCAAGAAATTTTCCGTATCAGAAATAATTTTTTATACAAGAATTTTATAAAACCCAATTTTTAATAATTGGGTTTTTTATTTTAATCTATACGATTTTAATTTAGGAAAGGAACATACTGGCTTTTACATTTGTAAATCAAATTAAATAATCTAAATGACAGGTCTCGTTTATAAATCTACCGGAAGTTGGTACACCATTAAATCAGAAAAAAATGAATTTATAGAGTGCCGCATGAAAGGCAAACTGCGCATGAAGGGCATTAAAAGCACCAACCCTATTGCAGTGGGCGACTGGGTAGAATATGAACTTGAAGAAACTTCTGATACTACGACAGGAACTATCTCTAAAATCTTAGAACGAAAGAACTATATCGTTCGGAAATCTGTAAATCTATCGAAGCAAATTCATATTATTGCTTCAAATATTGACCAAGTTTTTTTGTTGATAACTATAAATAATCCGCCAACAACCACCAGTTTTATAGATCGCTTTTTAGTCACTGCCGAAGCTTATGGAATTGAAGCCATTTTGCTTTTTAACAAAATTGACACTTTTGACGAAGCAACCTTAAACGAGCAATTATACCTGCAACATATTTATCAAGAAATAGGTTACCAATGTCTGCGTATTTCAAGCACCGAAAATAAAGGAATTGACCAATTAAAACAACTGATGATAGGCAAAGTGAGTATGTTTTCTGGTCATTCGGGTGTCGGGAAATCTACATTAGTCAACGCGATGGAACCAGCGTTAGATTTGAAAACCAAAAACATTTCTGAACAAAGTAAACAAGGGCAACACACCACCACATTTGCAGAAATGTATGATTTGTCTTTTAATGCAAAAATCATCGACACGCCCGGCATCAAGGGTTTCGGGATTGTAGATATGGAACCCTCAGAAGTGAGTGGCTTTTTTCCTGAATTTTTCAATCTAAAAGACCAATGCAAGTTCAACAATTGTTTGCATAAAGAGGAACCTCATTGCGCCGTTAAAGCCGCCTTAGAAGCGGACCAAATTGCTTGGTCGAGATATAACAGCTACTTGAAAATTCTGGAAGGTGATGACGAACATTACCGCACCGATACTTATGATGAAGAACGAAAAGCAAGCGATGAAACAAGAAAATAATTATGAATTATCAATTGTGAATTGTTAATTGAAACTCATAATAAATAATTCATAATTGATAATTCATAATTAACAAAAATGAAATCCGTAATTCAAAGAGTTTCTTCTGCATCAGTGACTATTGACAACAATATTGTAGCAAATATTAATCAAGGGCTTTTGATTTTAGTTGGGATTGAAGATGCCGATGGTCAGGAGGATATTGACTGGCTGGTTGCTAAAATTGTCAACCTTCGGATATTTGCTGATGAGAATGGAGTCATGAATTTGTCTGTAAAAGACATCAATGGTGATATTATTGTCGTGTCGCAGTTTACGTTGCATGCTGCTACCAAAAAAGGCAACCGACCGAGCTATATTAAAGCTGCAAAACCCGAAATTGCGATACCTATTTATAAAAAATTCATTACACAAATTGAAGCGGAGTTGGGCAAAAAAATACAAACCGGACAATTTGGTGCTGACATGAAAGTAGCGTTGGTTAATGACGGAC
>CAIXNQ010000140.1 GCA_903920835.1 uncultured Bacteroidota bacterium
CAGGCGGAAAAAATTGCTAGGGCTAAGATGGATTTTTATCCAAACAAAAAATATTGCACAGTTTTTCGGGTTTAGTTTTTTCTAAAATTTTAAAAACGATAGTTTGCAAATGCTTTATTTGCTTCTGCCATTCTATGTGTTTCTTCACGTTTTCGAATAGCATTTCCTTGTTTTCCAGCAGCATCCATGAATTCGTTGGCTAATTTAGCAGCCATTTCGCGGCCAGGTCTTTGTCGGGCAGCTTGTACAATCCAACGTAAAGCTAGAGCTGTTCCTCTTTCGGTATTTACTTCTAATGGAACTTGATAATTAGAGCCACCAACGCGTCGTGATTTTACTTCAACAACGGGGGTTACATTTAAAACAGCTTGTTGAAAAACTTTTAATGCATCTGAACTTGAACCGGTTTCATTCTTAGAGATTGGTGAATCTTTTGAGGCCAAATTATTTGTTCCACGACCGTTTGTTAAATTAGTACCAATTGTATCAAGAGATTCATAAAATAAACGCGCGGCTACACTTTTTTTGCCATCTTGAAGTAAACGACTAATCATCATACTTACTAAACGACTTCTATAAATAGGATCAGGATTAATAAATCTTTTTTTTGCTGTAGTTCTACGGGACATTTTTAACCTCCAGTGGTTAGTAAGAAGTTGTTTCGGTTTTCATCGTTGAATTGCAAAACAACTGATGAATTTTCTTTACCTTTAATTTCTCGCTTCGCGGAAAAACACAACGAGAGGAAAAGGGGAAACCAAAAGACATACTTTGATTATTTGTGCTAATTTCGAGTTGATTTTTCTCAGATCAATTTAGTTGATTTTTGCGCGAAGCGGTTTTCTTGTTTTATTTTTGACTTTATTGTCTTTTCAGTTTTGTTTCCGATTCCAGCTTCCGCGTTCCGATTTCAGAAGCTGAAATCGGAACGCGGAAGCTGAAATCGGAATTCAAAGCTCACCATTCAATCACGAAAAAAAAACCATCTGCGCTAAGAAATAAACAAACGAAATAGGCTACTCATTCATTTTATTTTTTCTTTTTAACTGCACCATATTTTGAACGTGATGTTGCACGATCTTTAACTCCCGCTGCGTCAAGAGTACCACGGATAATATGATAACGAACTCCTGGTAGATCACGAACTCTACCTCCTCGAACTAGTACAACTGAATGCTCTTGTAAATTATGACCAATTCCTGGAATGTAAGCAGTAATTTCAAAACCAGAAGTTAAACGAACACGCGCTACTTTTCGTAAAGCAGAATTGGGTTTTTTTGGTGTTGTAGTATATACACGAGTACAAACCCCTCGTCTTTGTGGACAAGTTTGTAAAGCGGGTGCTTTTGTTTTCTTTTCTCGTTTTTTTCGTTCAGAACGAACTAATTGTTGAATTGTTGGCATAATAAAAAAGAATATTCATTGTTTGCTCATTTTTTCTAAACTTTCTTGATTTTAAAAGATTCAAGTTTGAATTAAGAGCTTCATTAATGGGTGAAAAGCCTTAATTGGGCTTTTCGTTTTTTGGCCTGATGGACGCTTGAAGAACGTCAAATGAAACGAAAGATATATCAAGGTTAAGAAATAAAATGAGGCATTCTGGATAATGATTAATAGAAAGCTAAAGCTTAAAAAATCTTTCTTGATCTTATCATTATAAAAAAAACAAGTATATTTACAAAATGCTTTTTATAAAAAACAACTTAGTTTAAGCAAAGAATTTGACCCCCTGTTGTTGAAAACCTTTGAAGAATAAGATGGAGTCGTAAAAAAAAGGTTTAAGATCGTTCATATTGAAAAAGAACAACATTAAAATAGTTTGTTTCATATTTAAAAATGTTTTTGGATTCCGTATATTTAGTTCCATTTTCAGCCCGGCTAATAATTTTAAGATCCATTTTGGCGTTCGAGGTTGTGGGCTTCGCAATTCATTTTTGGCACCGCCAAAAATGAATTGCGAAGCCCACAACTTTTTAGCCGCAAGCGTAAAACAG
>CAIXNQ010000141.1 GCA_903920835.1 uncultured Bacteroidota bacterium
AAAAAATCGCCCTGATTGACTTGTAGTGTAATATCCGACAATATTGGATTTGATTCTTGATAAATGGTTACTTCGTGTAACGACAAAACAGTTTCTGACATAATTGAAAAATTTGTGGCGTAAAAGTAAGGAAGTTAATTTAAAGATTAAAAGATTTAGAAATTTTAGATTTTATGCTCTCTTTGATAATAGAAGAAGATGTTTTAAATTAAAACTTACATCATCGGGAAATCGCCGCCTTCGCCACCTTCTGGTTTGTTGGGTTTTTCGCGTTCTGATTTCATTTTGTTGAATCTAAACGTAAATGATAAATTGATTTGACGTTGTCTGAACTGCATTTCGTTATAGGAATTTAGGTTCGATAAAACGGTTTCGCTGATTCGTTTTCGGGAGTTAAAAACATCGCTTACGTTTAATGAAATAGTGCCTTTGTCTTTAAGAACGTCTTTACTGAAAGCTAGATTGGCACTCATTACGCCCAGAGTTTTGCCTTGTGCATTGTTTTGCGGCGCATTGTAAGTCGAATTGATTTGCCAATCGATTCTGTAGGGCAATGTTATTTTTGAAGACATTCTGGCAAACCAGCTTCCGGCAGTTATTGAGGCTTCTTTTGTTATTTGGTCTGTAGTTCCGTTGAGAACATAACTATAGTTGCCGACCATTTTGCTGTCAAAAATATTGAAATTGGCATTGAGTTTCCACCATTTTATTGGGGTATAATTTACGTTAAATTCAAACCCGATGCGCTCTTCGTGGTCGAGGTTGACAGGTGTAAAAAGCATTACGGGAGTCACCACGGTGTTGCCGTCAACAATAGTGGTTACGGTGTCGCCATTGGGGCGTCGGATGAATTGAAATGGGGCTTTGTTGTAGTTATAATAAATCGAAGAGTTAATGGTTATTTTATTGAATCTGTTCATTACACCAAAATCAATAGCATCGGTCAATGATGGATTGATGAATGGGTTTCCTTGAAAGATGTTTACGTTGCTTGAGTAGTTTGAAAACGGATTGATGAATCGAGAACGTGGTCGGGCAATTCGTTTGCTGTAATTTAAAGAAATAGAGTTTTCGTCTGAAAGTTGATAGGTAATGAAGGCACTCGGAAAAAAGTTGTGGTATTTTCGGTTATTGAAATTTTCGGTGGTCAAGAGGTTAATATCAATGTTTGAATCTTCATATCGAAGTCCGAAAAGAAAAGAAAATGATTTAACTTTTGTGCCTACTTGAGCATAAACGGCATTGATTTTTTCGCGATAATCGAGTTGATTGGTATAGGAAAGATTTGGCGTATAGTTGCCCAGATTGTCGAGACTTCCTACATTATAATCGGTCAAAAGTTTGTTAAAATCGCCTTTGTAGCCCGCTTCGAGTTGGCTATTGGCACCAAAAGGCAGGACATAATCTGCTTGAAGCAAGTTTTTGGTTTGGGTTTGATAGTTTTTTGTCGTTTCGCGGGTGGCGAGGTCTTCTTGACCATAAATAAAGTCTGTAATTGTTGACGAATCTTTGTCATAATCTCTAGAAAATGCCCCGTCAAATGACAATTTGTGACCGTCTTTCTTGAATTTTTTTGTGAAATTGGTGGTATATTCAACATCGTTTGTTTTTGAAAACTGGTCGTTATATCGATCTCTAACAAAGTCGGTGGTGGCATCCGGAAAATGGTTATACATGACCACATTGTCGGGGTTTTCTCCTTCGTTTTTGCGGTAATTTATAGCGTTTGTCCAAGTGAGGCTTTCGGTTAAGTACCAATCCATCCCGAAGGTATAGTTATATCCTTTTCTGCCTCGCTCTCGGTTGCCTCGTTCGTTAATCGTTTTTTGCAAACTGCCGTCGCTGTTAAGATAATTCGTGTCTGCTAGCGACATTCCTGGGGCTTTGCTGTCGGTGTAGCCAAGTGTTGTAAACAGGTTATAGTTTTCTGTCTTATAGTTGATATTGCCCGAAATTCCGTAGTTCTTCGGGTTTCCAACGGTGGCAATAAATGTGCCGTTGGTGCCTTGATTTCTTCCTTTTTTGAGCACAATATTGATGATTCCTGCGCCCCCCTCGGCGTCATATCGGGCAGATGGGTTGGTGATAACTTCTACTTTATCGAGCGCATCGGCAGGAATATTTCGGAGCGCATCGGCAATGTTTATTGCGTTTGAGGGTCGTCCGTCAATCAAGATTTTAACATTGTCATTGCCTCGAAGACTCACGTTTCCGTCGCCGTCAACCGTTACAGAGGGCACATTATCGAGCACATCGCTGGCGGTGCCGCCCTTTACGGTCATGTCTTGACCCACATTGTATATTTTTTTGTCGAGTTTGATTTCGACAGTCGATTTCTGGCTAACAATAGTCACTTCTTTGAGCTGTGTAGCACCTTCGCTCAATGAGATTGTGCCAAGATTGGTGTTGCTTTGAATACTTTTTTGTTTGATTTCAAACGGAGCAAACGAAAAGAACTCAAACTTGATATTGTAATTTCCGGGAGCAACTTCAATGCTAAACTCGCCTTTATTATTGGTCAATCCGCCAAAGATAACAGCAGGATTTTTAGAGCTAGTGATGGTAATTCGGGTGGCTTCGAGGGTTTGATTGCTGCTTTTTTCAATAACTTTTCCAGAAACCAATACTTTTTTTGCTTCGGGTCTTGGCTGCGAATAGTTGAGGAATGGGATGAAAAGGATAGAAAGAAATAAAAATAAAGTAAAGTTTTTCATGCGGTGAAAAGTTCGATTTTAATAAGGCGTAAAATTAGACTTTCGACGTTTTAAAAGTCACAATGGCATGTTAAAAGTAAGATTTAAAGATTGAACTCTTTCATTATTTCTATCTGTTCAAGCTCAGGAAATGTTTTCATTCAATCTATAAATGCCTGTTCATTATGGGC
>CAIXNQ010000142.1 GCA_903920835.1 uncultured Bacteroidota bacterium
AAATCACAACAAGGTTTTTTGGCTTGATTTCAGTTGCGGTTTTCAAAACATCTTTGATTTTTGATGCATCATCATAAGCTGTTTTTAGAAATGATGTAGCTATTAAAAATGTAGTTTTGATTCTTCTTTTGAATGATGTTTTCTGCAGGTTTACACCTCTAATTTCAATTAACGATGAGATACAATTTGTTAATGCAAATGAGGTGGTGCTTGACCTGGCTTCGGTGGTGCATTGATTAAAACGTACTTCGCTATTCTGTTTTACGCTGGCAATGTAATCTCTAAATATAAAATTATTCGATTCGAGTACTTTTTTGGCATTGCCAACAAAAACATTTTGTGTGTAATCTCTTAAATTTTTTGGCAGATTAAGGTTGCCTGAATACATAAACATGGCATCATAAATAGAACATATTCCATGAGTTCCGAGTAAATTAAATTCCTTTCTAAAAGGTCTGTACTCATGAAAATCGACGGCAACTTCTGCGCCAAAATCACTAAATGCTTTTTTTAAATAATTGGTTTCTTTGGCTAAAAGTTTTACTTGGTCTCTATTTAAGTCTAATCCATTGGCAGCAAAACGATCTTGTTTTTCATATCCATCAATATTCGCCATCGGAACAATAGAGAGCGTTATTTTATCTAGCAAATAGCTATAATTAGAATCATTTAGAATTTTATCAAGAAGATAAAGCATTGTTTCTGTTCCAGCCGGTTCATCGCCATGAAGTCCGCCTTGAAACCAAACTTTGAGTTTATCAATACTGTTTTCTTTGTTCAAAACAAGCATCGGAATTTTTTTGCCTTTTTGACTTTCTCCTATAAATGAAAGCTTTATTTCTTTTGGATGTTCAGCTACTAATTTATTGATGTAAGTCATCATTTCGTCATAATTAGTAAAGCCTTTTTTTGCGAAAGCAGGTGTATTAATTTCTATTACTGGATCTGGAAAAAACCGATTGGTAATCTCGTCATTCTGTGGATTAAATTGTCCAAAACTTGAACAACATATCATATTTATAAAAACAAAAAGAATACTATTTTTCATGTTGTTAAAACGAAATGGTCGTTATTAATCTTGTTAATAATTCATTTCCTATCATTGGGTTTCCGTTCAAATCATTAGAACCTTCTTTTACATTTATATAGGTACAATCAAGTTGAATTTTCGCTCCATAACCTCTCGACAAATATTTAGAAACGCCTAGAGTGTAATAGTTGGAACGATTATAGAAAGTGGGATTGTTTAAAAATGAATATGATTGTGGTTTCAAATAAGAAACCCGACCGTCAATTGAGAAAAGATTTTTAAATACATAGCCACCTTGAATGTTGTAGCCTTCGCCGAGCATCATTCTTCCTTTGACATAATTTTCAATATCTCTTAGTCCATTTACATCGAAATTCGTAGAAGTCGTTCCATCAACTCGAACTCTTTGAGTAATGTCCATAGGAACTCTTGCAGATGCGTTTACATATTCGCAGAGTAATGAGAAGCCATTATATTTAAACAAAAAATCCACACCATATTTTGCATAATCTGGCAACACTTCTTTATTGTCTTTGTCTAAATATAGAATCGTTCCGCTTTGGCTTCCGCGGCGATCACTAATTCCTACATTATAACTGTAATTAACTCCTATTACAAATTTTGGAGTTTGTTCTCGCATTATATCCGCTTGTCGGAATTGTCCTAAGTTGCTAAATTGTCCAAATGGTAAATAATCAATTCTGCCACCATATTTAAAACCGCCATGATCTTTATCTGTAACATTAATTCCGTCACCGTTTGTTATAGCAAATTCTGGTTGAATTATTGATTTTCTTGTAATCTTATAACTAGTATCTAAAAAAAGCCCAAACTCACGAACAGAACCGAATGCTGCTGATAATGGACTTCGATCCGCTAGTTGCAAAGTCCCCGAACTCATTCCGAGTTCTCTGTTATCAGTCGATGTTGATTTCTGACCAAACGATAATTTGATGTTTTTATTAAAATCATAACCTATCCAAGCATCATAAACTAAACCTCCCACCACATCAGTACCTTCTCCACCGCCAGTAAGGTCAATTTCGAGTTGATAACTTATTTTTTCTCTCTTTGCTATACCGGTTAATTCAAATCGAGCTCTTCTCATTCTGAATCTGTTATACAAAGTAGCATCATCGTTGCCATTGTACTTTTTGCTTTCAGAATAGGGTTGCAGATATCCTGAAATTTCCATTTGATAATTATTGTCTTTGCCCGAAAAGAAAAGACCTTCACCAAACTTATATCTTCCAAGAATGATTTCCTGAGCATTTGAATATTCTACTACCGATAGCAATACAACCAATAAAGTGAGTGCCTTTTTTAGATTTGCCATTGTTGTTGTCAAGCTATAATTGATTTCTAAGATTCCAAGAGCTGTCCACACGCAATCCGTCAATAATTACATTTGGTGAGTTGGTGTTGTCTTGTCGAAGTACTACACGTCCTGGATTAATATCAACAGATGCAGTATCTTCAATTCCTATTGTTGGCGAGGTTGGTTCAGTTAGATAACTTGCAGCCGAATCAAAAACATAAAGGCTAGATTCATCTCTTCCTAAGTTTCCGTTGCTGTTAGTTGTTGTAGCATCTACAATTTTATATTTAATTACGATGAGATAAGTTGTCCCGTAATCATAAAGATTAGTTGTATATTTAATCGTAGAATTGGCAGCAAAACCAAATTTGAATTTTGTAGGGTTTGCAGGGTCTTGATTAATTAGCAATTTACCCCTATAAGCAGTATCAGTGGTGTTATTATTTCCAAATGCAAAGAAATATTGGTCAATACAAAGTGGTGAAGCAGACGCATTGATAAGAAAAGAAGCATAAACTGTTCCTGTAGTAACCTCAGCAAATTGTAACGAAACGTCTTGGCCAGTGCTTGTTACTGCCGCAGCATTTCCTATTCCTGAACCATAATAATTCGGAAAGGTCAGTCCAGGTGTGGTAATCAAAATGGGGTTTGTAGCAGCACTACTGTGCGCAATCCAACCATTGTCTGATAAAGCGGAACCTGCTGCTGCATCAAAATTTGAAGAAGTTATATTAGCTGTTGGAACAGAAGAATTATCTTTTGTTGCTAGCTTTACATCTTCTGTGTTACAAGATAATAAGAATAATAGGCAAAATAAATTAGCTACTATACAGTATTTGAAAATATGTTTCATGTGATTAATAATAAATTTTAATGTTGGTCGAAGTAAATCAATTGTTTTTTATCATTATTTTTTGACAAGAAACGCCATTTTCAGAAAAAATTCTTGCGAGGTACATTCCATTTGCAATATTTGAAATTGCAACTTTGTCTGTAATGTTTGAAAAACTAGAAATCGTATTGCCCAATAGATCATAAATTTCAACTGTTAACATTTTATTGTCTTCGTTTTTAATATTCAAAACTCCTCCTGTTACAGGATTTGGAAATACGCTGAAGCTATTGATAATCTCAGATTTTACTGCCATAGGGTCGAATTCTCCTATTGCAAAATCACCAAATGTTGTAAGTCCTGTGGCTGTTGCTTGCACATCGGTAATTGTACCTGATGTTGTGACAGCACTCCAAGTTGTTCCGTTATATTGTTTAATCAAATAGTTTGCTGGAACTGAACCAGAATCAATATCTGCAGTTGAATACGTAAAAATGGCATTGTAACCTCCAAAGCCACTTAAACCATCGTTTGATAATGTCCAGTTTTTGTTTACGCTTTTTGTACTGTCAAGTCCAGAAGTAGCAATGGCAACATGGTCTCCAATATTTGCTCTAACGGTTAGCCCACCCGAAGTTGTTGTAACGCCTGATACACCTGTAAAAGTTATTGTCAAAGGAGTATAGTTGTTAGAATCTCCTATCGGATATAGATAAGATGGACTAACTCCTGCATTTGTTTGTTTTTTCAAATTACCTACAACCCATCCAGTATTAGAACCCGCACCAGTAATACTTCCAGTTCTTGTTATAATCAAATTGTTTATTGAGGTTGTAATTTTACCCATTACAAAAGAAAGTATTCCTGTTACTATAACATCACCATTAAGAGATACTGCAGTAGCAGGAGCTGTTTGATTAACTGTAAATGTTCCTGCAACTGTTGTTAATCCATTAATTGTTTTTGGAGTCGTTCCACTAAGAATAAGGTTTTTATAATCTGTTCTAGCTGTTACGGTCTGTGTTCCTGTGGCAACCCTAACATATTCTACCACGCTATTTGTCCCTAAAGTTAGATTTTCGGTTCCTACAAATTGAATGTCGCCGCCAGCATCACTTGGTGTTGTTCCACTTGAAACAAATCCTGTTAATTTAGGAATTTTTACTGTTCCATTAATTACAACTGAACCTCCTGTAGGTACAGTGATATAAGTATTTGCTGCGGTTGGAGCTGTAAGTATTGAACTTTGGTCAACGTTAATATGTTTAATAACAGGTGAGGCGGTAAAAGTAATGTTGGCAGAATTGATTAATGAAACTGTTCCAAAACTTTTGGTTGTTGCTGAAGATATGGTCACTCCGTCATAGATTATTTCAAGATTAACATCAAAAATATTTCCGAATGAAATTGCTGTTGTTCCTTTATAAATCACTGTTTGGTTTCCAGAGACAGGAGCAACAACGTCAAGATTACCTGTCCCTGCTGGCAAAATTGCTGCACCTGAATTTAAGGTTAAGGTAATTGCGGCTTGATTGCTGCTTCCTAAACGAACTTTTGTTCCGTTGGCAGGGTCTGTTCCAACTGTCCAAGTAGTATCTAGCGTAACTGCTGTTGTGTTTCTTATTTCAAAAACTTGAGAGGCATCAGCAAAATTTGCTGGAGCAGTACCAGTTCCATTTTGATTTAATCCCCAGTTGGCAACATCTGCCAGCGAACCTGATCCCTTATAATAATAGGTAGTAGCCAATGATTGAACAGGTGCACTTGTTGTACTTTCGTTAGAATAATTAAAAGCTTTATCAAGGGCATATACTTTATAATAATAATCAACTCCAGGGCTTAAACTAGTATCTGAAAACGAAGTGTTTGTTCCTATATATCTCACTACTCCTGCGCCAACAGCATTATTAAATTTATAAATTCCATTTTGGTTTGGATCGTCAGTTGCAGTTGGAGCAACTCCAGCATAGCGAACCACCAAATATGCTCCCCCGTCGAGACCTCCATTTGAGGCAGTCCAGCTTAAATCGGCACCCCCATTTAAAGTTCCAATTGCACTAATTGCACCTGGAGCATTAGGAGCAGTTGTGTCGGCAACATTGGCTTGATATATTACGAAATCATCAACATCTGCCGAATAACCTGCCGAAGCTGCATCTAAAGTAAAACCAGCAACCCCAAAATTGCCAGCGGCTGTGGCATCGGTTGTAATTGATACTGCAACTTTTGTCCAAGTAGCTATATTGGTTGTTAAGCCAGCAGCCACACTTTGTTTTGTTCCGATGGGTGGAGCTTGTGTTGCAGAAGTATTATCAACATAAATATCAACAGTACTAGCATCGAGTGCGGTACTTGAAGCAGATTTATACCAAAACTGAATTTGATAAGTTGTGTTGGGAGCAAAAACGCCAGCTATTTGTGGAGTATAGAAATTTTTAGCGGTTCCGTTTGCAGAACCAATTGTAACATATTTTGGCCCACTACGTCCTCCAGTTGAATTTAAAACTTTAACGATGTTTGTTGAGGTGTTTGTTGTCCATAAAGTTGTTGAAAGATTTGCATTCGAAGCATTTCCTCCAGCAAGATTTGCTGTATGATTTTCAAATCCTCCGTCGTGATCTGAGAATGCTCCAACTCCAGTTTGAGCAAATCCAATAACAGAAGACATAAATGCAATGAATAAATAAAATATGTTTTTCATGTTTAATTATTTTTTAATAAAACAAATGTATTCTAATGAATTAATAAATTGTCAAAAAAGCATTGTAAATACATTTTAAAGCAGTAGATTGTTATTATATTAATATTAATGAATTTTTGAATATTCTGAAATCAGAAATTTTTC
>CAIXNQ010000143.1 GCA_903920835.1 uncultured Bacteroidota bacterium
GATCTGTTTCTTAAACTTAATTTGTTTAGTTTTAATACATTTGGCTGTGGCATAAGAATCAGAGACTTTGCCCACTGCTCGTACCGCGAGTTGGGTGAGTTATTCAGAAAAAGGTGAGGCAAAATCAATGTTCTATAAAAACGGGAAGCTTCAAGTCGCCCCAACACTTAGAAAATGTCAGTGTATCGACACGCTTTATAGCAATAACAAACTTAGATTTGCACCTTTATTGAAAAACTTAGTAGAAGCTGATGTGTTAAGAAAATACATTCCTGCGTTTTTGAAACCTATTGACAATTTGAATTATGACTCTATTTTTTATATCAATCTTCAAATCAGTACGGGCACAAATAGCGGGTTTGCTTCGTTAAAATTATTGCTTTTCAAGCCGCTTTCTTTCTATTTGCCTTCAAATAATCAGTTGAAAATAACGCTAAATCCATGCAAAACCGAAGGCTATATCAGCACAATTGAAACTACTACAAATTATTTTATTGACGAACCAAAGCAAACTTCGGCAAGTTTATATCCGCAACGCATTGCTTTAGAATTAATCGACAGTCCATTGAAAAGCAACGACAAAGATTTTGAGAATTTTACAGGTCTTTATGACGTTGATCGGATTGATTTGAATTATAAAGAGCAATTTTCAATCAATTATAAAAAAGACGATAAAGCTTGCTATGCTTCGGCAAAAATTAATGATTATCTATTCATCGAGATCAGCAAAGCAAAACCAATGATTTTTGAACAACCCGATTTTTATTTCCTTAATCAAAATCCATTAAAGAAAGAAGAGATAGATCGCTTTTTTGGGTTTAAAATTGAGGAAGCCGCACTCACTTTTGATTTGTTAGAACAAAATAAAACCATCAAAATTAACGCCAAAACCGATCAGATTTACGCCGGCGGAAAACTAGCTACAGGACGCGTATTAATTACGTGTAAAAAAGTAGCAGAAGATTCTTTTGAAATTAGTAACGGAGCAACAAAACAACTTTTTACTTCTCAAAATTTAAAAAAAGAATGGCTCAAAAACGGATTTACTCGAATCACTACCAATTATAATCAAGACCAATCGCAACTCGAACTTTCATTTTTTGCCGAATGATTATAAATTCTTTTCCTAATAATACACTAGCACACATCAACGTTATGACCCATATAAAATCACTGTTTTTAATTTATTTTTGCTTTGCAGCTCTTGGTTTACAGTCCCAAACTTTGGATTTAATGACCAATAGCAGCTATGAATTTTCTAATTATACTTATGAATTAAAATCGGAAAAAGCCTATTTACAAGACCAAATCGAGATAACCTATTCAAGTTGTAAAAATAAAATGTTCAAAAAAACCAACGAAAAGTTACTTGAAGTTTGCAAAAACTACATTGAAAACGAAGTTAATTATTTGGGATTGATTCGTGATGCCAATTTAAGGTTAAACGTTTTGAACGAACTTAGCAACAGCAAAAATTACCGCTATTCGAGTGCCAATTATCAAAATCCAAAATTGAAAAGCATCGAAACGGATGCTATTAGTGTTGTTGGCAATCAAGTTTTTTATGAATTGAGTTTTAGTTTTGAAGCCAACAACACTTCTGAGAATTATGACAAACAAACTTTTAAAGTAAAAAAATATTATGTTGCCAATTGGCAAACCGCAACCCTTAAGCCTTGGAAAACCTGTATTAACGATTTGAACAATAAGAAAATTCAAGAAATTGTAGCTAAAGATTTCAACGAAACCTATACGATTGTAACCAATAAAATCAATGTTAAAGACCTTACTGAATATGAAATTGCAAAAAAACAAGACCTCATTAAAGCCGACAAAAGCATAGATGTTTTTAAAAAAATAAACCTCGCCGATGCAGACATCTATTGGTTCAATCAAGGGATAATGATTCAATTTCAAGAGTTCACAAAAAGCAGTGTGCTTTATGGAGGCAAGTTTTTCAGGTTGTTTTTTCCATACAATCAAGCCCTGAAAATTGTAGCATTGGTTCCAGAATTTGCTTTCTTGAAACCATATTCAAAAATAACAACTACGGTCAAAAATTTTGATGAGACTTCTATTCAAAAAAAGCTGTCAGAAATGAGTGTCGAACCCGAAATTTTGAATTTAGTTGCCAAAAATACAGCTCCAAAACGTGCCAAATCCATGCAGCTAACAATGTATCAAATTTCGAGCGACAACAGCAAAAGATTCATGTCGAAAATCAATTATGAGTTTAATGCAAATCAAAAATTAGTTAGCCAAACCACCACCGACGAGAAAAACAAAACACTCAATACTGCCTTTTTTGATTATGACAGTCAAAACAATTTGAAGCAGAAAACCATCAAATCTGGCAACCACGAACAATCCATTATGAGTTATGATTATGACGATAATAATAACCTGAAATCAACACGCACCGTTGAAGATAATGAAATCAACAATCGCTATTATTTTTATAATCAAAACTATGTTTACACATTTTCATATAACTTCTTAACTGACCAACGAAGCAACGGTCTTTACACCAGTAAATATGAACTAAAAAACAATCAAATTTGTCTTAGTGATGGTTGTTATATTCTTGACAAGAATAGCCAAATTTGCGGAAAAATATCTCCCAAAACCAACAATTACCAACTCCAAGTGGGCAGAGATGCTGCGGGCAGAATCGTTGAATGTCATAAAGAAGACGACCGCTATAACAATTATTTTGAATACGACAACCAAGGACGCATCACCCAGTTTGAAAGCTTTGAATATACAGAAAAGAAACAAAACACCACGTTTTTTTATACTGACGACGCCACATTGCCCAACCGAAAATTAAAAACTAGCGATTCTGGAGGAAACAAAACAGTTATCGAAGAAAACTATGAGTGGCAATATTTTGATTAACTGATAGAATATTAAATTCATACTAGATTTTTGCTGTTTTAAAAACAAGTAATTTGACTATACCAATTGTAATTCTAACCAAAAACTAAGAATTAAACTTCAAGGTTATTTTGAACAATAATAGAATCTACAATTTAAATACGTTAAGAACTATAAAATTAATCCACCCTAAGATTTATATAACATAATAAATTTTTTGAGAACAAAAACTTCCCACATTTTTATAGTGAAATCAATTGCTTGTTGTTAACTCATCATCAGAGCCCATATCCTCTTCAATTTGACGATGGTAATTTAACTAATCACAAATAAAAAATTACCAACTAATTTTGACCTGATTTTTGCTTATCGCTATTTCAGTACAAGGCACAATTTCAAAACAAAAAACCCTATCCGATTAGGATAGGGTTTTCAAAAGAAAGGCGACGACATACTCTCCCACAAAATGCAGTACCATCTGCGCAGGCGGGCTTAACTACTCTGTTCGGGATGGGAAGAGGTGAGCCCCGCCGCAATAACCACCTTAAATCTTTAGTTATGAGTTATAAGTTATTAATTATGAGTTATCACAATTGAACTTAGATCATAACTGCGCCTTAGCGCGATATCTTAACATACTGAGATAAAAATTCAAAAAGCTTTTTAAAAGAAAGTTTACCAGCCCCACTTGTTCCGCATTTGGGGTTTGGGGGCTGATGTGTACATAAGCTTACGGGTTATTAGTACTACTCGACTATGACATTACTGCCTTTACATCTATAGCCTATCAACGTGGTCATCTTCCACGACCCTTAAAAGAAATCTCATCTTGTGGTGGGTTTCGCGCTTATATGCTTTCAGCGCTTATCCCTTCCAAACGTAGCTACTCTGCGGTGCTCCTGGCGGAACAACAGATACACCAGAGGTTTGTCCAATTCGGTCCTCTCGTACTAGAATCA
>CAIXNQ010000144.1 GCA_903920835.1 uncultured Bacteroidota bacterium
AACTTTTGAAAGTAAGCCCTAGATTTACAATCGCAGCTTCTTTTGGAAATGTTCATGGGGTTTACAAACCTGGAAACGTAAAATTAACTCCAAAAATCTTGAAAAATTCTCAAGATTACGTTCAAAATAAATTCAACACCGGACACAACCCTGTTGATTTTGTTTTTCATGGCGGTTCTGGTTCTACTTTAGAAGAAATTAGAGAAGCCATTTCTTATGGAGTTATAAAAATGAATATCGACACCGATTTGCAATTTGCTTTCACCGAAGGTATTCGTGATTATATGGTAAACAATATTGATTATCTTAAAACCCAAATCGGTAATCCGACTGGTGCAGATGCTCCAAACAAAAAACACTACGATCCAAGAAAATGGGTTCGCGAGGGTGAGGTTACCTTCAATACCAGACTTGAGCAAGCATTTGCAGACCTAAATAACGTAAATACTCTTTAATTAATTATGAGTTTTGAATTATGAGTTATAAGTTAATAACAAATTCATAATTCAAAACTCATAATTCATAACTCATAATTCACAAAAATGGCTTGGTTTAAAAGAACAGAAAAAGGAATTACAACAGCAACCGAAGATAAAAAAGATGTCCCTAAAGGTTTATGGTATAAATCTCCAACAGGAAAAATTATCGATTCTGAAGAGTTGGCTAGAAACCTTTGGGTAAGTCCAGAAGACGGTTTTCATGTTAGAATTGGAAGCGTTGAATATTTTCAAATTTTATTTGATGATAATAATTTTATCGAATTAGATAAAAACATGACTTCAAAAGATCCTTTACATTTTGAAGATACAAAAAAATATGCCGACAGATTAAAAGACGTAATGTCAAAAACAGGGTTGAAAGACGCCGTTCGTACAGCGGTCGGAAAATCTAAAGGTAAAGATTTAGTAATTTGTTGCATGGATTTTGCTTTTATTGGTGGATCAATGGGGGCTGTAGTTGGCGAAAAAATTGCGCGCGGAATTGATTATTCCATTAAAAATAAAGTTCCGTTTGTAATGATTTCAAAATCGGGTGGCGCTCGAATGATGGAAGCTGCATTGTCTTTAATGCAATTGGCAAAAACCTCTGCAAAGCTAGCGCAATTAGCAGATGCAAAAATACCCTACATTTCACTTTGCACCGACCCAACAACAGGAGGAACAACAGCTTCTTATGCTATGCTTGGCGATATTAATATTGCAGAACCTGGGGCATTAATTGGATTTGCTGGCCCTAGAGTTGTGAGAGACACTACTGGAAAAGATTTACCAGAAGGTTTTCAAACCTCTGAATTTTTATTAGAACATGGATTTTTAGATTTCATTACACCAAGAAAGGAACTCAAAGACAAAATCAATCTTTATATAGATTTGATTCAAAATAATGAAATTCGCTAGTAAATAAATAAAATTAAATTAAGAGGCTGTTGAGAAACAGTCTCTTTTTTTTGTTTAAAATTTACTTTAATTTCAACTATATTGGTAAAATGATTGATTATTTTTCCTTTTTTGTAATTGTTTTGTAAACAATAT
>CAIXNQ010000145.1 GCA_903920835.1 uncultured Bacteroidota bacterium
ATATCATTGAAACTACAAAAAGAAAAGGGACTAAAGTTACTTTTATTCCAGACGAAACAATCTTCAAAAATTATAAATTCAGAAATGAATATATAATTAAAATGCTCAAAAATTATTGTTACCTCAATACGGGTTTGACAATAATTTATAACGGCGAAAAGTTCTATTCAGACAATGGTTTAAGAGATTTATTGGAAGAAAATATCGCCGAAGAAGATAAAGTATACCCAATAATTCACTTGCTCGGTGACGATATCGAAATTGCAATTACACACAGCAAATCTCAGTATTCTGAAGAATATCATTCGTTCGTTAACGGTCAAAACACCACTCAAGGCGGAACGCATCTTGTCGCTTTTAGAGAAGCAATTGTAAAAACCATCCGAGAATTCTACAACAAAGGTTTTGAACCTTCAGACATTAGAAAATCAATCGTGAGCGCCGTTAGTATCAAAGTGATGGAACCTGTTTTTGAATCTCAAACCAAAACCAAATTGGGTTCAACAGAAATGGGTTCAGAACCTGGAATGGCTTCCGTTAGAACGTTTGTTAATGATTTTATCAAAAACAAATTAGATAATTTTTTACATAAAAATCCAGAAACAGCCGATTTGCTTTTGCGTAAAATTCTACAAGCAGAACGCGAGCGAAAAGAACTTTCTGGAATTAGAAAATTAGCCAAAGACCGTGCTAAAAAAGCCAGCTTACACAACAAAAAATTGAGAGATTGTAGGGTTCATTTGCCCGATATTAAAAACCCTCGATATCTCGACTGCACTTTGTTTATCACCGAAGGAGATTCGGCATCTGGTTCGATTACGAAGTCAAGAGATGTCAACACCCAAGCCGTTTTTAGCCTTAGAGGAAAACCATTGAATTCGTATGGAATGACCAAAAAGATTGTCTATGAAAACGAAGAGTTCAACTTGCTTCAAGCCGCTCTCGATATCGAAGACGATATGGAAAATTTGCGATACAACAATATCGTTATTGCTACCGATGCCGATGTTGACGGAATGCACATTCGATTGTTGTTAATTACCTTCTTTCTGCAATTTTTCCCAGAATTAATCAAAGAAGGGCATTTATATATTTTGCAAACGCCACTTTTTAGAGTTCGAAATAAAAAAGAAACGATTTACTGCTATTCTGAAGAAGAACGAAAAGCAGCCATAGAAAAATTAAAACCCAAGCCAGAAATCACACGATTTAAAGGATTAGGAGAAATATCGCCCGATGAGTTTAAGAATTTCATAGGCGAAACCATTCGACTTGACCCGATAATGATGGACAAAAACACCTCGATTGAGCAATTATTGTCATTCTATATGGGCAAAAACACACCCGACCGCCAAGAATTTATCATCAATAATTTGAAAGTGGAGTTGGATGAATTGGAAGAAGTATAAAATAAACTGTTAATTTGTTTCAATTAAATGAAAGACGAAGACAACATTGATGAAACTAATGATGAATTAGCAGCATCGGAAAATGACGAAAGTCTTACCGATGGCTTTGACGATATTGTTACTAAAAGCTCAAACCACTTCTACGAAAACAACGAATACGCCGATGAAACCATCACTCGCTATCGCGCGAATTATAAGCGTGGTTTGAAAAAACAACAACCATCACCAAAATAAAAAGATACCCCACAAAAGAGC
>CAIXNQ010000146.1 GCA_903920835.1 uncultured Bacteroidota bacterium
GAATTAAATTATTTAAAAAATCGGTGTTATTCTGTGTAATTTGTGGCTAGAAAATTTTGTTTAATTCGTGCATTCGTGGCGATTAGATTTTATTGCCACAAATTACACAGATTAAAAAGATTTCAAAATCTGTGTAAATCTGTGTAATCTGTGGCTTTTAAAAAAAATAAAACTTAAAAAGTAAACCCACGTAACATTATCTGTTTTTAAGATCAATATAATAGTAACTCCTTAAATTATATATATTATGAAAAAAATTAATTGCAGTTTGAGTTTTAGAGAATATTCTAAACCCAATTATTCGTTGTTTTGCGAAAGAGTAGAAGCAAGTGTTTATGACAACAGTGGTGCTTTTCCTGCGCCACCCGTTACGCAAGCTGAGTTTAAAGATATTTTTGCCAAATATTCTAAAATAGAAGTGCAGTACAAAATTGCGCCGTCGGTCAACAAAACCAATTTTATTAACGTTAAAAACGACATGGATAATACGTTGACAAAAATAGCCGAATATGTAAACACGGTAGCTAATGGGAATGAATCAATTATTAATCTGTCAGGTTTTGTGCCTACAAAAAACACGGCTTCAAAAAGTGCCCCTATTGAAAATGCCGCCACCGGAACGGTGAAAAGAGGTCCTGCGGCTGGGCAAATTTCGTTAGAGTCAACAGCCATAAAAGGCAAAGGAACGGTGAATTATAGCGTTGTGGTAGCTATAGGTGCACCACTGCCCGACGGTAGTTTTAACAACGGGGTTTTTGTGGTTAACAATACTGCCGTCAACTGCGTGCTGGACTACACGCGCCCTCGCAAAAAAGTAATTTCAAACCTGCCCCCAGGTAGCAAGGTTTATGTATATTTCCTGGCAGCAAACCCAGCAGGTGCCGCACCCATAGGCGAACCGATTGTAGAGACGGTGTAGTCTTTTTAAATTGTGAATTGTATATTGTATAATGTATATTGTATATTGTATAATGTATATTGTATATTGTATATTGTAAATTAATAGTTTTGTAATTAACATTTATAACTAATCATTCATAATTCATAACTCATAATTCATAATTCATAATTGATAATTCATAACTCATAATTAAAATAATTAGCAAGTATCGAAACATAATGTTAATGTTTAATTTTTCTGAAATACAAATTCTAAATTTGTGGCATAATAATTGAACCAATTGGTTTAATAAATACTAAATGGATTATGAAAACTAAAATTGTAACGTTCGTTTTGTTTGTGTTTTCGGGTATTTTGGTTGCCCAAAACCAAACTGTTGTTAATGCCACCAGTTCAGAAATCAGTGACAATCTTGATTTGAGAGCCGTAGCTTCTATCTTTGGAGATTCCGCCAATTTAGAAGATTTTGAACACCGATTGAATGACCCTAAGCTTCAAATTTCAAATTTAGACTTGAATAATGACAATCAAGTAGATTATCTAAGAGTGATTGAGTCTGTAGAAGGTCGCACCCACGTGGTGATTATTCAGGCGGTGTTGCGACAAGATGTCTATCAAGACGTTGCAACCATTGAAATTGAAAGAAATAGAGAAAACGTGGTCAACGTTCAGATTGTTGGAAATCCGTATTTTTATGGAGCCAATTATATTTATGAACCCGTTTATGTCAGCACGCCCGTTTTCTACAACTATTTTTGGGTGGATACTTACAGACCCTATTATTCGCCTTGGAATTGGGGCTATTATCCAACGTATTATGTAGGCTGGAATCCGTATCCAATATTTCGCTACAGACGGAGAATGACAGGATGTATCAATATCAATTATCAGTACAATTATGTCAATTACAGACGAAGCGAAGTGGCAGTGCGTATGTATAACACACGACGTAATGATTATTACGAAAGAGAAAACCCCAATCGTTCATTTGGAATTCGACATGCAGAGGTCAGCAACCGTTATGAACTGGACAGAACCAGACCAGAAATGACAAGAGATGTTTCAAATCCGAGAGCTAATGCGCCAAGAGACAACAGCGTTAGAAACACAACAGGAGCTCCAAGAACAGGAGATATGCCACGAAATAACGCAAATCCAAATCCAAGAGGTAACAACCAAAACGGAATCAGCCCGAAACCAGTAGCTCCAAATCGGTCGTCAAATGATATTTCGACTCCAAGACAAGAGCCAACAAGAGTAAATGAAAGCGCTCCGTCAAGTCCAAGACCAGTTCAGAATAATCCGATGCCAAGAGAAACTGCTCCCAGAGCGTCTGCACCCAGACAATCTATGCCACAAAATAATCCAGCCCCAAGAGCACAACAAGCCCCACGATCAGCACCAAGAAACGAAGGCGGACGCGAAAACAACGGCGGCGGAAGACGATAAGAATTAAGTTTAAACTATTCAAAAAGACTGCTCAAATAAATAACGGGCAGTCTTTTTTGTTTAGAATTGGAATGAAAACAAATTAGATTTTTATTTAAAATTAGCGTATTTAAAACAAAAAAACTATTTTTGATTATTGTTTTCTAATAAAATATTACTGTAATCCATTTGAAATAAACTTGATATTCGTAATCTTTGCGCAACAAAATATAATAACTACGAGCTTAACGCTCCGTTAGGAGCAGAATATCGGTAAAAACAACATGTTAGCCGTCTTATTAATGTCCCGTAGGGAGTAAATTGTAATTTTATTTAAATGACTTAACAACAATAATTTTTTATTTTGCACCCAACAAGTCTTTAAACTTTCGATTCTGCTTTTTAATTAAATATTCTTACCAAAAGGCGAAATC
>CAIXNQ010000147.1 GCA_903920835.1 uncultured Bacteroidota bacterium
CTTGTTTCATCATCGCTTTTATCGCTGCTCCGCCAGTAGATATCGATGGTATCCGTGAACCAGTAGCTGGTTCTTTAATGTATGGAAACAACATCATCACTGGTGCTGTTATTCCAAGCTCAAACGCAATTGGTGTTCACTTCTACCCAATCTGGGAAGCTGCTTCTGTTGACGAATGGTTATACAACGGTGGTCCATACCAATTAGTTGTATTACACTTCTTAACTGGTGTTGCTTCTTACTTAGGTCGTGAATGGGAATTAAGTTTCCGTCTTGGTATGCGTCCTTGGATTTTTGTTGCATTCTCTGCTCCAGTAGCAGCTGCAACTGCAGTATTCTTAATTTACCCAATCGGTCAAGGAAGCTTCTCTGATGGTATGCCTTTAGGTATTTCTGGTACTTTCAACTTCATGTTAGTATTCCAAGCTGAACATAACATCTTAATGCACCCATTCCATATGGCTGGTGTAGCTGGTGTATTTGGTGGATCTTTATTCTCTGCTATGCATGGTTCTTTAGTAACTTCAAGTTTAATCCGTGAAACTGCTGAAGGAGAATCTACTAACTATGGTTACAAATTTGGACAAGAAGAAGAAACTTACAACATCGTAGCTGCTCATGGTTACTTTGGACGTTTAATCTTCCAATATGCAAGTTTTAACAACTCTCGTTCATTACACTTCTTCTTAGCTGCTTGGCCAGTTGTAGGAATTTGGTTAACTTCTTTAGGTATTTCAACTATGGCATTCAACTTAAATGGTTTCAACTTCAACCAATCTATCGTTGATAGCCAAGGTCGTGTAATCAATACTTGGGCTGACATCTTAAACCGTGCTAACTTAGGTATGGAAGTAATGCATGAACGTAATGCACACAACTTCCCTCTTGACTTAGCTGTAACTGCTCCAGTTATCGTTGGTTAATTGATGAAAATAAAGTAATTATTTGAAAAAATAATTACTTTATTCTTTTTGATTTTTTTAATTTTTGATTGTTTTTACTTTTAGCAATATCATCCATTGAATTCACTACCATAACACCTGGCAAATTTGTACGAACTGCTTTTAACAATTCTTTACACCCTTCTAACACTTTTTTCCTAATGTTTTCTCAGGTTTTTCTATCCAATTATATAAAACTTTATCTTTTTTTAATAATTCAAAACATTCTCTTTGCAATTCGAGATCCAGACTAGGTTGATAATAAGTAATTGTCTTCGTTATTTCTTTATATAATTCTGTAGCATTATGAATTATGTCATCTTTAAATGTTAGATCATTGTTAATATACTCCCAAATTTCATCTTTCTTTTTTTTACGACAAAGATAATCAATTTTTTCATTCTTTAACTTTAGTAAACGACCATTTTCTAATAACATATTTGTTAATGGAAAATTATCCTCTTTTTTTAAATAATATATTACTACTGCATCATCATTATATACACTTTCAACCCAAGCTTCTTTTCTTATTAACCTTTCTTTTTCACAATTCTTATTGATAAAAAATAACGTAAAATATTCTCTTGTATTTTTTCTTTGCTTTTTGTTAAATGTTAAGAAAATATGAATATGCTTTCCAGTCTTTTTTGTTTTTTTTCTATAAGACTCTTCTACAATGAAATAAGTTAACAAAGTATCTTTAAATTTTTCTTTTACCGCTATTAAAAAATCCTCTTTCGTATACGTTCCTGTATCTTTATACGTTAGAAATACTCTATTGGCAGACCAACTAAAATTTGAAAATACTTTTTTTTCTGAAATCATCCTATTTATCGGATCACGCATTTCATAATTATCGTCTAACATCTCTAATTCATCCATTAAGATCTTATGACACAAATATCCTTCTGCATAATTATATTTTTCTCTTATTTCTGAAACTCTTAAAATTTTCTCATCCATTTTTCTTTTTTATCAATCCATTACCTACTAGTCATATACAATTTAACCCAGCATTACCCCGGCCATTCCCCGGCATTTCCCCGGCTTTCCCCAGGGTAGTACCAGATCTATTACTGTATCTATTATTATTTACTGCTTTCTACTTCTTCATCTTCTTGATAGATCTCTTGATAATAATCTTCAAATCGAAAATCATTCTTATAACTTGCTTCTAAAAAATCAACACTTATCGTTATTTCATTTTCTAAGATTTTCCAAATTTTCAGCTGATGATTAAAAATAACACCAGATCCTCGAAATATCATTTCTTTGATCTTTTGATCGATCTGATCCTCAGTTTTACCGTCTCCCCTCATTTTACTTCTTTTTTCAACTAAAAAATCGATCAAATCAACTGAAACTGTAGGTGTATCCATATAGTCAAATAACATGTCTCTATCTTCTAGAATCTCCATCATTAAACTTCCTATTGTATAACTATTGACACGATTTTCTTTTTTTAATTTCTCGAAAAACTCTTTATACTGTCTAAATTGACACATCTCTTTTATCTTTTATCAAATACTTTATTAAAACGTAAGACATGCTTTTGATCGTTTGATTTATACCGATAATATCGAAAAGTTGATTCTATTGATTTATGACCCATTTCTTTAGCAACATCTTGAATATGAAATTCTTTTAATAAAGAAGTGATTAATCCAATTCTAAATGAATGTGAACTAACAATATCTAATTTATTTTCTTGACAAATTTTCTTTAAATCTCTGTTAACAAATGTGATATAAGCAGCTGTTTGATAAACTTGATCACCATATGTTGAAGAACCAAGATATTTATAGAATAAAAAATGTTCTTCAATTTCAGAAGACAAATCTTTTAAAAAGACTTTTCCTTCCTTGGCTAATTTTTTATAAATATACTGATTTGTTTTTGGTAAATAAATTTGACATTCTCCTGTTTTTTGAAATTCCTTAAAATGTTTAATACTAATAGCATGAGTTTCATTAATTCTTAACCCTGTGTAATACAATAAAAAATAGATTAACTTCAGTTTTATTTTTTTCAAAGGCCGTGAAGTATTTAATCCAGCATTTTTAAAAAAAATAAGAAACTCTTTTTTATTAATTCCTTTTCTTAAAGGTAACTTTTTAATATTTTTTTTATTTTTCGTTTTACAAATAACCGATTGTATTTCTTCTAGAATGGGTTGATTAATAGCCTGGTGATCATCTACCTTTTCAGCTAATCGAACCATGCCTTCGGTTAAGTCAATTTGTCCATTCAACAACTGTTCTTGTCTTTCTAGAA
>CAIXNQ010000148.1 GCA_903920835.1 uncultured Bacteroidota bacterium
GCACCTTAATAGTCTTTTTATTTTCTTTAATTTGCCTCAAATTTCAGTATGTATGAATCAAAAACCTTTGATATTAGTTACAAACGATGACGGAATTTCGGCCAAAGGCATTCGAACTTTGATTGAAGTCATGTCAACAATAGGAACGGTTGTAGTCGTTGCTCCCGACAAGCCACAAAGTGCCATGGGTCATGCCATAACAATCAACAATATGCTGTATTTGAACAAAATTAATACAGAAAATGATGCCATAATTGAATACAGTTGCTCCGGAACACCAGTTGATTGCGTGAAGATTGCAGTAAACGAAGTGCTCCACCGAAAACCAGATTTGTGTGTTTCTGGAATTAATCATGGTTCAAATTCGTCTATCAATGTGATTTATTCTGGAACGATGAGTGCCGCCGTAGAAGCGGGCATAGAAGGAATTCCAGCGATTGGTTTCTCGTTAATGGATTATCATTGGGATGCTGATTTTGAAAGTACAAAACCTTTTATCAAACAAATTGCTCAAGAAGTTTTGAAAAACAAACTTCCAGAAGGCGTTGTTTTAAATGTAAATTTCCCGAAACTTTCGCGGAATGAAATTAAGGGAATCAAAATTTGCCGACAAGCCAAAGCCATTTGGGAAGAACGTTTTGACAAGCGTCAATCGCCTTTGGGCAAAGATTATTACTGGCTAACAGGCGAATTTGTCAATCATGATAGGGGAGAAGACACCGATGAATGGGCGCTGACAAATGGTTATGTTTCGATTGTTCCGGTTCAATTTGATTTGACGGCGCATCATGCCATTCAATCATTAAACAGTTGGGATTTATAAAAAATAGTAAAGCATAAAATATTCTGATAAATAATTTAAATGAAAAAAATTGACTTGCTTTTTGGGCTACTGCTCGGTTTAATCGTTACAACTCTGGGCGTTTATTTGTTTTTGAAAATAAAAACTGATTTTGGTTTTATTGAAGGAATCAAAGTCATTCGTTCGGAAGGTTTTTTAGGAAAATTAATTACGCTTGGTGCAGTGCTGAATATTGCACTTTTCTTTTTGTTGCTTCAATTCAAAAAAGAACTTATGGCTAGAGGCGTTGTTCTGGCAACAATTTTGCTGGCAATAATCACACTTTTTGTTTAAATATTTAAGAAATGAAATATTACATTATTGCTGGCGAGGCTTCGGGCGATTTGCATGGGTCAAATTTAATGAAGGCCATTTATCAAGAAGATTCAAAGGCAGACATCCGTTTTTGGGGTGGCGATTTAATGAAAGCTGTGGGCGGAACTTTGGCAAAACACTATCGAGATTTGGCATTCATGGGTTTTATAGAGGTGGTTTTTAATTTAAAAACGATTGTAAAAAACATTGATTTCTGTAAAAAAGACATCCTCGATTTTCAACCCGACGTACTCATTTTTATAGACTATCCAGGTTTTAATATGCGTATCGCAAAGTGGGCAAAATTGCGCAATTTTAAAACCCATTATTATATTTCTCCACAAATTTGGGCTTGGAAAGAAAGTAGAATCAAAGCCATCAAAAGAGATTTTGACAAGCTCTATGTTATTCTTCCTTTCGAGAAAGATTTTTATGAAAATAAACATCATTTTCCTGTTGAATTTGTTGGTCATCCATTAATAGACGCAATTCATGCAAGAAAATCTGTATCGATTTCAGAATTCAAAGCAGCACATCAGCTTGATGAACGACCGATTGTTGCCATTTTGCCCGGCAGCAGAAAACAAGAAATCAAGAAAATGCTCTCCGTAATGCTTTCTGTGGTTGATGATTTTCAATCCTATCAATTTGTAATTGCAGGTGCACCAAGTCAGGAGTTTTCGTTCTATGAACCCTATCTCAAAAACTCAAACGTAAAATTTATCAGCAACAAAACCTATGATTTGTTGGCTCACGCAACAGCAGCTTTAGTTACTTCGGGCACTGCAACTCTCGAAACAGCTTTGTTCAAAGTGCCCGAAGTTGTTTGTTATAAAGGAAGTTCGATATCCTATCAAATTGCGAAACGAATCATCACTTTAAAATACATTTCGTTAGTAAATTTAATAATGGATGCTTCAATTGTAGCCGAATTAATTCAAGATGATTGTAATTCAAAAACCATAAAACTAGAACTTCAAAAGATTTTAGAAGCAACGCATCGGTCTTGGCTACTTGAAAAATATGACGAATTAGAAACGAAATTAGGAGGCGAAGGAGCCAGCCAAAAAACGACTCGATTAATTATTAATGCTCTAAAATAATTTGTCTTGAAGCGGCTTTTATATCTTTTATTAGTATTGATTTTGATTGCATCTTGCAAATCGCATCAAGCTGTGGTTTTAAAAAGCAACAGCACTACTGTTAAATATCCACAATTAATTTATGCCGAAAAAAGCAAAGCCAATTTTGCCAATAACCCAAAATATAATGCACATCTTTCTGAAAAAATTGTGCGAAAAGCACAGTCTAAACTAGACAAACCATACAAATCTGGCGGAACAACAGACAGTGGTTATGACTGCTCGGGTTTTGTGTTTTCGATTTTTTCAGCTTTCGATATTGTAGTTCCAAGAAGTTCTATTGAAATGGCAAAATTTGGAACTCGATTGAAAGTTAAAGATGCCAAAAAAGGCGATTTGGTTTTGTTCAAAAACAATTCAAAACAAATTAATCACGTTGGAATTATCGTTGATGTTTCTGACGATGAAATCAAATTTATTCATGCGGCTTCCAGAGGTGGTGTCATTATTTCAACAACTTCAGAAAGCTATTACAATCAAAATATAGTTCAAATCAATAGGGTAATCAATTAATTTTTTGGGTAAAAAATAATTTTATACTTTCGTATTAATGAATGTATTAAAATTTCCTATTGCTCGAATTACGCTAATTTTTTTGGCAGGAATATTGATTGCTTATTCTCAAAAGCCATCTTTAATCCTGACGGCTTCTTTTTTGTTCAGCAGTTTATTCTGTTCGATAATAAGTTTCTTTTTATTCGATAAATTCAAAGCAAACAAAACCATCTTTGGAATTTCTGCTTTCTGTTTAGCTTTTTCTATCGGCGTTACTACTCAGGTAATCCACACCACTGTTTTTGAAAAAACACATTATATCTATCAAAAGAATCTAGCAAATACTTATTGCGATTTTGAAATCATTATAACCGATAAATTAAAAAGTACCGCTTTTAATAACAGGTTTGTCGCAACTATTTCAAAAATTAATGAGCAATCGAGTTGTGGTAAATTAATTGTGAATATTCCAAACGATAGCACCATTAAACCAATAATAGTCGGTTCAAAACTTAGTGTCAAGGGGCAGTTTCTTTTAAATCAAAAAACAAAAAACCCGAATCAATTTGACTATGCAGAATATTTAGAGCACCAACAAATTTATGGACAACTATATGCGCAAGTTAGTGATATAAGAATTAGTTCCGAGGTTAAAAAAGATGTTTGGTATTATGCTGCACAATTTAGAACTAAAATTATTAGGAATCTTGAAGCACATCATTTTCATAAAAAAGAGTTGAATGTCATCATTGCACTGATTTTAGGTCAACAGCAAGATATTGCCGCAGATGTTATTCAGGATTATCAATACGCAGGCGCGGTTCATGTGCTTTCGGTTTCAGGACTTCATGTTGGTTTTATTTTGTTGTTTATAAATTTCATTCTAAAACCATTGCCGAACAACAAAAACGGTGCAATAATAAAACTGATTATAACGCTACTTTCACTTTGGAGTTTTGGGTTGGTCGCAGGTTTTGCGCCATCAATTTTGCGCTCGGTTACTATGTTTTCTTTTGTTACTGTTGGTCATTATTTGCGTCGAACGGTCAATATTTATCATACATTATTGGTTTCAATTTTGTTGATTTTGCTTTTCAAACCAGCTTTTTTGTTCGATGTAGGGTTTCAACTTAGCTACGTTTCTTTGTTTTTTATTGTTTGGTTGCAACCCGTATTTTCAAGAATTTGGATTCCTTCAAACAAAATATTTAAGTATTTCTGGGATATTCTAACAGTATCATTTGCAGCTCAAATCGGAGCTTTGCCGTTGAGTATTTATTATTTTCATCAGTTTCCGGGCTTGTTTTTTATTACTAATTTGGTCATTTTACCAGGCATGGGAATTATTCTTGCCCTTGGAGTTTTGGTGATGCTTATGGCAGCTATCGGTTATGTTCCTTATTATCCAATGAAGTCTTTAGAATGGAGTATCTATATTTTAAACAAAACCATCAACTGGATAGCTTCTTTTCAAGAATTTGTCATTCAAAATATCTCGTTCAATAGCTATTTGCTTTACAGTTCTTATTTCATGATTGTTGCTGTTTTTATCGCTATCAAAAAGCCAACTTTTCAGAAAATAATCTTTGGACTTATTTCAATTATAACTTTTCAATGCGCTTTTCTAATGACCAAATATCAGTGCCAAACCGAAAATGAATTGATTGTTTTTCATTTAAAAAAGCAAACTTTAATCAACGCTAGAGTAGGGGAGCAGGCAACAATTTATACTTCAGACACGATTGATTCTAAAAGACAAGATGTATTGCTGAATAATTATTTGGTGGCAAACTTCAGTAAATTGAAAGCTAAAAAGCCATTGCCCAATTATCTAATTTTTGGAAATAAAAAAATTCTAATTTTAAATCAAACAGCTTTTTATCCAGAAAACGTGAAAATAGATTTGTTGTTAATTTCGCATTCGCCGAAACTAAATCTAGATCGGTTTTTGAAAAACTGCAAACCCACAGTAATTATTGCCGACGGGTCAAATTTCAAAAGTTATATTGAAAGTTGGAACGCCACTTGCTTCGAGAAGAAAATTCCTTTTCACGCTACAGCAGATAATGGGTTTTACAAAATAGACTGAAATTGATTTTTAAATTTTTAAAAATCAACTAATATTATTTTTTTTATTTAAAACTTCGATTTTATGAAGAAATTGAATCGCTCTTTATATAATATTTGATAATTCTATGAACATTTGGGGCGAGAATAAAAATAGTCAATACATTATTTGGAAGTTTTTTTAAAGTTGTAAGACTATAAAGTATTATTTTTTAGGTTGTAAAAAGTAGGTTTTAGGTTTGCCAACTTATAGCTAAGCACTAAAAATTTAAAACTCTTAACTTATAATCCATAATTTATTAATGAAAATTAAAGCGCCAAATTGATAAGCATTTCTTTGGTCATTTTAGTGATATCAAATTGGTATTGCCAACCCCAGTCTTTTCTGGCTGGTTCATCATTAACAGATGAGGGCCAGCTGTCGGCTATCTTTTGACGGAAATCTGGCTTATAAGTTATTGAGAAATCAGGAATATGTTTTTTTATTTCGGCAGCAATTTCGGCAGGTGTAAAACTCATCGCCGCAAGATTATAAGAAGAACGAATTTTTATAGAATCGCTATCGGCTTGCATGATTTTTATGGTGGCTTTAATCGCATCGTTCATATACATCATTGGCATTTTGGTTTCTGACGATAAAAAACATTCGTATTTTCCGTCACTCAAAGCTTTATGAAAAATATCTACCGCATAATCGGTCGTACCTCCGCCAGGTTCGGTACTCCAACTAATCAACCCAGGATAGCGAATGCTGCGCACATCAACCCCAAAGCTATTATGGTAATATTCGCACCAGCGTTCGCCAGCTTGTTTGCTGATTCCATAAACGGTGCTGGGCTCCATGATGCTATATTGCGGCGTGTTTTCTTTGGGCGTTGTTGGACCAAAAACTGCAATACTTGAGGGCCAAAAGATTTTTTTTATCTTTTTAGCTTTGGCTAAATTTAATACATGAAAAAGTGAATTCATGTTGAGATCCCACGCAAAAGCGGGGTTTTTTTCGGCGGTTGCCGACAATAAAGCCGCCATTAAATAAACATCGGTAATCTGATGCACTTCTACCAGATGTTCAATTTGATTAAAATCTAAAGCATTTACAACCTCAAACGGTCCACTATTGACCACATCATTGTTTAATTTTCTAATATCAGCAGCAATCACTTTGTTAGTGCCATAAATCGCTCTGAGTTGTTGGGTCAGTTCAGTTCCAATTTGTCCACAAGCACCGATAATGAGTATTTTTGTCTCCATGTAAATAGCTTTAGAAATGCAAATATAACATTAAACACTGTCCGATAGCTGATATTTTTCTGAATAATCAATCAAAACAAGCCAAAAGCTAAGAATATTATAAAATGAAATCAATTTTGAGGCAAGCTTAATTTGAAAGTCATAAATAGGTTTTTACTTTCATTTAACTTTGTAACTTTGGCACTAAATTTTATAGGAATGAGAAACTATATATTAGTGTTGCTTTCGTTGCTTCTGGTGCTGTTTTCTTGCCAAGACGATTCTGCTAATCGGGCTGCCGAAAACCAGAGGGCTGCTAAAAAGAAAGAACTGATTTTTGCCAACATCAGTAAGGCTTGGCAATTTAACACTAAAGCTACGGGTCAAGAAACCCAAAATCTAACCAACAACTGGAATGAATGGCGCAACTTGGTTACAGAAATGAACCAAAAACCCAAAAGTACTATGGGTGCTTTTCAATTGAAAGCTAAAACTCTTGCTGAAAAAGCTATCAATTTAGGCAATAATGTTCCCTATCAATTGAACAATAGTAGTGTCGAGAGTAGAATTAAAGTCTTGACAACAAAAATCAATGAATTGGATTTATTCCTTCATCTTAATGATATTCCTGACGCTAAAGTTTTAGCTATAATCGGTCAGATAAACAATAATATTGCTTCGTTTTATGCCCAAATTGACGAACAATTCCGCAAAAATAAAATTCAAGTAGAAGAAGGCGAACAAGACATGCTGCGAATGATGGATCCTGCAAGAGCGATTCCAACGCCTTCGCAAAATCCAGGGCAACCCAACCCTCAGATTGACCCTGCACCACGACCGTTTCATGTTAGATAAAACTAAAATCAATTGAGTAAAAACACTTTATTACAGAACTATGAAAAGTCGGCTAAAGTCAAACAAATTGCCGAGAGTTTGCAAGTTCCATTATCAAAAATTCATGCCAAAGGACTGATTGGCTCGTCGATTTCGTTGGTCATTCAATCGCTCTACAAGCAAATTAACAAACCGTTTTTGGTTTTATTTAATGACAAGGAAGAAGCTGCCTATTTCTTGAATGATTTTGAACAACTCATTGGCGAAACCGAGGTGCTTTTTTATCCAGGTTCTTACCGTCGTCCTTATCAGATTGAAGATACTGATAATGCCAACGTTTTGTTGCGCGCCGAGGTTTTAAATCGAATTAATTCACGTCAAAAACCTGCGCTAATTGTTTCCTATCCCGAAGCGTTGTTTGAAAAAGTAGTGACCAAAAAAGAGTTAGAGAAAAACACACTCAAAGTAGCGGTTGGCGATAAAATTTCCATTGAATTTATTAACGAAGTGCTTTTTGAATATGAATTTAAAAGAGTTGATTTCATAACTGAACCCGGAGAATTCTCGGTCCGAGGTGGCATTATTGATGTATTTTCTTTCTCTAATGACAATCCATATCGAATTGAATTTTTTGGAAATGAAGTGGATTCTATCAGAAGTTTTGACGTAGAAACGCAACTTTCGATCGAAAAGCAAAAGAAGATTACGATAATTCCAAATGTAGAAAATAAATTCTTTGAAGAAAACAGAGAGAGCTTTCTGGATTATATTAATTCAGAAACGGTTCTTGTGCTTCAAAACACAGCTATTTTGTTAAGCAAACTTGACAAACTATTTGAAAAAGCCGAAGATATTTTTAAGAACCTCAACGCAACAATAAATCATGTTGCTCCTGATAAAATATTTTTGAATCAAACTGAGTTTGTTAAGAGAGCTTTGGATTTTTCGGTACTTGAATTGGCTACACAACCTGTTTTTAAAGCCAAAAAAAGTTTTGAATTTTACATTTTACCGCAACCTTCATTCAACAAACAATTTGATTTATTGCTTAATAATTTAAGCGAAAATCATTTTAACGGCATCAAAAACTATCTTTTTTGTTCAAACGATGCGCAAGCCAAACGTTTTCATGATATTTTTGAAACGCTTGATGAAGCCAATCATGAAAGCATTCGGAAACAATATAACACCATTACACTTCCAATTTTTCAAGGATTTATAGACGAAGAGCACCAGATGGCTTGCTATACGGATCATCAAATTTTTGAACGTTATCATAAATTTAGTATCAAAAATGGCTATGCCAAAAAGCAAACCATTACGCTAAAAGAACTAACAACACTTTCTGTTGGCGATTTTGTAACGCATATCGATCATGGAATAGGTAAATTTGGGGGTCTGCAGAAAATTCAAGTAGAAGGCAAAACGCAAGAAGCAATCAAATTAGTTTATGCCGATAATGATATTGTTTATGTGAGTATTCACTCGCTTCATAAAATATCAAAATACAATGGCAAAGACGGTGCGCCACCCAAAATTTATAAGTTAGGTTCGAATGCTTGGAAGGTTTTGAAACAAAAAACGAAAGCACGTGTAAAAAACATTGCTTTCAATTTGATTCAACTTTATGCCAAACGCCGATTGGAAAAAGGATTTCAATATGCGCCCGACAGTTATCTTCAAGCAGAGCTAGAGAGTTCTTTTATTTATGAAGATACGCCCGACCAAGTCAAATCGACACAAGAAGTAAAAGCCGATATGGAAAGTGACCGCCCGATGGATCGATTGGTTTGTGGCGATGTGGGTTTTGGCAAGACCGAAGTAGCTATTAGAGCTGCCTTTAAAGCGGTTGACAATGGAAAACAAGTGGCAGTTTTAGTTCCTACCACAATTTTGGCTTATCAACATTTCAGAACATTTACAGAAAGATTAAAAGAAATGCCAGTTTCTATTGGCTATTTAAACCGTTTTAGAACTGCAAAACAAAAAGCAGAAACACTCAAAGACCTTGCAGATGGTAGGCTCGATATTGTCATAGGGACGCACCAACTCGTTAATAAAAATGTCGTTTTTAAAGACCTTGGTTTGCTCATTGTTGATGAGGAGCAAAAGTTTGGGGTCAATGTGAAAGACAAACTTAAAACTATTGCTGCCAATGTAGATACGTTAACCTTAACCGCAACGCCAATACCGAGAACATTGCAGTTTTCGTTGATGGCGGCAAGAGATTTATCGGTAATTACAACGCCTCCACCCAATCGCTATCCGATAGAAACCAATGTAGTTGGTTTTTCTGAAGAACTCATTCGAGATGGTATTTCTTATGAAATTCAACGCAATGGTCAAGTATTTTTTATCAATAATCGCATTGAAAATATAAAAGAAGTTGCTGGA
>CAIXNQ010000149.1 GCA_903920835.1 uncultured Bacteroidota bacterium
AATGTTCAAATTGGTGGCGGCTTCGGATTGTCTATTGGAAATGGCTTTACAGATGTTACGCTTGCGCCCAACTTAGTTTATAATTTTAATCCGTTTATAGCCTTTGGTGGTGGGCTTCAAGGGAGCATTATTTCTCAGAAAGATAAATATAGTTCAACAACTTATGGTGCAAGTTTGATAACGCTTTTTAACCCGCTTGATGAAATTCAACTTTCAATCGAGTTGGAACAAGTTCGAGTAAATAGTTCTTTTCAAAGTATAGATGGAAATCTGGAAAAGAATTTTTGGAACACAGGACTTTTTGTTGGAGCTGGATACAGGTCAGATAATGCAACGGTTGGAGTTAGATATAATTTGCTTTTCAATAAAGACAAAAATGTATATTCAGATGCGTTAATGCCTTTTGTAAGATTATATTTCTAGAATGCAAAGAATTAAAATATAATCCACCGAAAGTTTTTATATTTTGATACCGATTAATATTTGTGGCGAAAAGCAAACAAAATATTATAAAAAAAGGCTGTCATTTCTGACAGCCCGATAATTAAATGATATCTTAATTATTCAATCAATATCTTCTTTACTATTCTTCTTTCTCCGTCTTGAACAGTAACTAGATACATTCCTTTTTGAACATAATCAAGTGAGATGTTTTGATTGAACGTTCCAGTGTTGTTATAATTGTTTTCAAACACATTTCTACCTCTTAAGTCATGCACTAATATTTTGATATCATTAGAAGTTGAGGAATCGAACTGAATATTAAAATTTCCTTTACTAGGATTTGGATACAAACTAAAATTAGAAAAATCAAAGCTCGTATTGGCAAGATCTTTTTGAATTGTAAAATTCTTACTGTTTACAGCTAAAAAGACATTTCCATTGGCTTTTACCATAAATCTGCAAGTGTTTTTTAATACCGGCAATGATGGTAAAGTTACAATTGCGGAACCATTGTTAGGAACTCCAGTTGCTATAGTTGTCCAAGTTGTTGGATTTGGAGATGTCGGAGTAGTTGCATTAAAAGTTTCAAATGCAGTTGATGCATTTGTAGTTATTAAAATATCTACTGTTGCTGTATTAAACGGAGCAGCTGTTGTATTAGCAACATTCCAAGTAACTGTTTGGTCAGAATTTGACGGATAACTCAAATTAGTAGTAGCTTGGGAAGTTACTGTGAATGGCCCACCTGTAGCGTCAACTGTTATTTTTGTAAAATCAGATGCTGTTTGACCACCTCCAGGATGATTATCTCTTGCCGTAAATCCAAAATTTAATGTTCTAGCAACGCTAGAAACCGTTTCCCAATTACTTGTACTTCCCGTGGTAATAGATATAATGCCTCCAAGAATTTTTCCCATTTGAGGAAAATATCTAAATTTATTAGAACTTGGCTTAAATATTCTAAATGTTGGGCCAACAGTTTTTGTAGATTTAACAAAACTTTCTGTTCTTGTAGTAGTACTATTTCCTAAATCATTTTCTTCCCAGATATAATTTAATACATCATCAACATCTGCATCTGTAGCTGTTCCTTCTAAAACAAATGGTGTACTTACTGGAATTGTATAATCTAAACCAGCATTTACAACTGGTACGTTGTTAGTCATTACAGTAGTTACAGGGCAGGTTTTTGGGTTTAAGTTAACTTGAATTTGATTAATTGATCTCCATGCAAAATATGGATCTGAATGTGTTTGAACATCATACGGGGCATTAGTAGTTTCATCAGCAGTAATACCTGCATATCCCATTATTGTTGAACCACTTCCAGGTTCTACTCCTGCGGCAGAAATTTCAGGACTGCTAACATTGCTAATACCTCCATAAGTAAAAGTATGATTTGCTCCCAGTTGGTGTCCCATTTCGTGAGCTACATAATCAATATCAAAGCTATCTCCTGTTGGTAATCCAGAGCCTGGTGAAGTAATTCCACTACCTTTTGTTGAAGCAGAACATACACAACCTATACAACCTGCATTTCCACCTCCACCACTAGCGCCAAAAAGATGTCCTATGTCATAATTTGCTGCGGTAATGACAGAAGTTAAATTTGCTTGAAGCTCAGCGTTCCAATTATTCATACTTGCTGCAGGTGAGTAAGGGTCTGTAGAAGCATTGTAATATATTATGCTTAAATTATTAATCATGTTTAAATGAACCGCAATATCTTTTTCATAAACACCATTAACTCTGGTCATAGTAGCATTCATTTTTGCAACAACTAGAGCAGATTGACTCGCAGAAGTAGCTCCAAAAGCATTTGAATATTCGGCAGTACATGACAAAGCCAATCGCATAGTTTTATATTTTTGATTGTTGGCTCTAGAAAAAGTATTATTGAGAGAAAAATCTTGAAAATCTAAAGACTGATCAATAGTTGTGCATTTTAAAGTACTTTTTCCTCTTCCGTAAGAATCAAAAAGCACATAAACTGTTGCTTGAGCATCGACTGCTTCAATAAATTCTGCTGGTGCATCGTTTCTAAACAAAATGGTTTGGACTCCTTGTGGAGAAACACTAAAATTAACTACAGCACTTTTGTCTGTTATTCCTTTACCAACATAAGCTCTAATTTCTGGAAACAATGCTTGAAAATCAGGTTCCATGTTAGAATTTTCCCAAACATAAAAAGATTCTAATTCACCTTTTCTATTGGGGAATTCTATTATTACTCCTTGCTGGTTTGAGAATTTGTCTTTTGAATTTAACAGTGCTTGTTTGAAAGTTGCAATATCTAATGTAAAGTATTGAACTGTCTCTTCATTAATATCTGTTCTAACCTTTGTTAGCTTTGCCGTTTCTAAACGATTGACTTTTTGCCAAACCGCATTATTTTGAGCTATAATTTGACCGAAAGTCATAATCGCAGTAACAATTAGTAATGTTTTTTTCATTTTAAAATTTATTTAAGACTTCAAATATAAAAATTAATTCCATTATTCAAAATTTATTTTATATAATTACATACATTTTAAGCAAATTTTAACGCTAGAATTGAGTAAGAATTGTTTCGTACCCTCAAAAAAAAACTTAAATAGGTTTTTGACTTTGTATTATAATTTAATTTTATATGAAATTATCAATAAACACAACAATTAAATTTGATACTTAGCAAATCTAAAGCAACTAAAAATCAAATCACAGATGTTTTGAATTGGCTAAAAAACCGACAACTTACGCCGTCGGTTTCTATAATTAATTGCCTATTATCTAATCATTCAACTTTAACACTGCCATAAAAGCTTCTTGCGGTATTTCAACATTACCTACTTGGCGCATACGTTTTTTTCCTTTTTTCTGTTTTTCTAAGAGCTTTCTCTTTCTTGAAATATCACCTCCGTAGCATTTTGCAGTAACGTCTTTTCGGAGAGCTTTAATGGTTTCTCGGGCAATAATTTTAGCACCAATTGCCGCTTGAATCGGAATATCAAACTGTTGTCTCGGTATTAATTCTCGCAATTTTTCACACATTTTTTTTCCGATGTTATAGGCGTTGTCTTCGTGAATTAATGCGGAAAGTGCATCGACCGATTGGGCATTTAATAACACATCGAGTTTTACTAATTTAGATGTTCGCATCCCGATTGGAGAATAGTCAAATGAGGCATAGCCTTTTGAAACGGTTTTCAATCGGTCGTAAAAATCAAATACTATTTCTGCTAGTGGCATATCGAAATTTAACTCAACTCGTTCAGTGGTTAAATAGGTTTGATTAGTAATTAAACCTCGTTTTTCAATACACAAACTCATCACATTTCCAACAAAATCAGATTTTGTAATGATGGTAGCTTTGATATAAGGCTCTTCTACTCTATCCAATCTTGAGGGTTCTGGCAAATCGGATGGATTGTTGACTGTGATGCCTACTTCAGGTTCTTTTTTGGTATAAGCCAAATAAGAAACGTTCGGAACAGTAGTAATTACAGTCATGTCAAACTCGCGTTCTAATCGTTCTTGAATGATTTCCATGTGCAGCATTCCAAGAAATCCGCAACGGAAACCAAATCCTAAAGCAGCAGAACTTTCGGCAACAAAAACCAATGAAGCATCGTTGAGTTGCAGCTTCTCCATTGACGCTCTCAAATCTTCATAATCTTCGGTATCTACAGGATAAATCCCAGCGAAAACCATTGGTTTTACATCTTCAAAACCAGTAATCATATTTGTGGTTGGCGTTTTAGCATCGGTGATGGTGTCGCCCACTTTTACTTCTTTGGCCTCCTTAATTCCAGAAATTAAATAACCAACATCGCCAGCAGAAATGACACTTTTCGGAACTTGATTTAATTTTAAAGTTCCAACTTCGTCGGCAAAATATTCGTTGCCCGTTGCCATAAATTTAATTTTCTGACCTTTGCGGATTTCGCCGTTTTTTACTCTAAAAATTACTTCAATTCCACGAAAAGGATTATAATGAGAGTCAAAAATTAGGGCTTGCAAAGGTTCGTCAACTATACCTTTGGGCGCAGGAATTTTTTCGATTATGGCAGACAAAATATTCTCGACTCCAAAGCCAGTTTTGCCCGAAGCATGAATAATATCTTCTAGTTTGCAACCTAATAAATCAATAATGTCATCGCTAACTTCTTCTGGATTGGCACTAGGTAAATCTACTTTGTTGAGAACGGGAATGATTTCTAAATCGTTTTCTAAGGCTAAATATAAATTGGAAATGGTTTGCGCTTGGATACTTTGTGCGGCATCAATAATCAAAAGCGCCCCTTCGCAAGCGGCTATTGAACGAGAAACTTCATAAGAAAAATCGACGTGACCTGGAGTATCAATCAAGTTCAGAATATAATCTTCGCCTTTATATTTATATTCCATCTGGATGGCATGACTTTTAATGGTGATGCCTCGCTCTCGTTCTAAATCCATATTATCGAGCAATTGAGCTTTCTCTTCTCTGGCTGTAACGGTTTGAGTAGCACCGAGCAAACGGTCTGCCAAAGTACTTTTCCCGTGGTCAATATGAGCGATTATACAAAAATTTCTAATGTTTTTCATCTTCGTTAGTTGTCAATTTTATAAAAATACGATAGTATTTCAACTGCAAATATAGCATAAAGTTGATGGAGCGCAAAGTTGAATGACTAAATGCTCAAGATTCAGTATTAATTATGAAAAAATCGAAATATATATTTTTGTTAATTATAAATAATTGTCTTAAATTTTTAATTTCCTCCGCATGAAATTAGAAAACAAAACGTCTATAGAATTATGGAAACATTGTGAGTTAAATAATTTTTAATTACTTATCAATGTTAAATCTTAAAATTATGGTTCTAGCAATTCGTCTATATGTGTTTATTTTATTGATATTGTTGTTTTCTTCACCAAAAGAAAATGATAATAAAAAAATTACAATTCAATATAACCCTACATTCAACAACCAAGAATTAGTACTTGAAAACACTAAATATTGCACAATAAACAAAGACACCATAACGGTCACTAATTTTAAATTTTACATTTCAAATTTAAGTTTAGAATTTGAAAACGGTACCACTTTTAAAGATCCAGAAAAAGTTCATTTAATTGATGCTAAATCGAAAGAATCGATGCATCTAAAATTAAATGAAATTCCGAATTTAAAAGTAAAAAAAGTCACCTTTAATATTGGTATTGATAGCCTAACGAACGTAACCAGCAATTTAGAAGCAGATTTAGACCCGCGATTAGGAATGTATTGGGCCTGGAATTCAGGCTACATCAACATGAAATTAGAAGGAAAAAGCAATAGTTGCACCTCTTTAAAAAAAGATTTTCAGTTTCATATTGGTGGCTATTTACCTAAACAAAATGCGCTTCAAACCATTCAACTTTCTGTTCAAGAGAAATCAAACAAAATCGAAATTAAAGTTGATATAAATAAATGGATTGGAAATATCAAACTTAAAGAAACTAGCGGTTTGATGGTTCCTGGTGGAAAAGCGATTTTAATGTCTAATTGGTATAAAAACATGTTCAGCAGCGATGAGAAAGAATAATATTATATTGATAACAATTGTTCTAATTAGTTTTTGCTTTTTATCGATTGATAAAGCGCAACTATTTTTGGCAGACTCTGAATTTATGGTACCGAAAGGTTGGCCAAAACCTGCTTTTGATTTTAAGAAGAATAAAATAACTCCAGAAGGGTTTAATCTTGGCAGAATTTTGTTTTATGACCCAATTCTCTCTAGAGACAGCACCATTTCTTGTGCCAGTTGTCATTTGCAATACACTGGTTTTGCTCATACCGATCATGCCGTGAGCCACGGAATAGACAGCAGATTAGGTGCTCGGAATGCTATGTCTTTAACAAACTTAGCTTGGACTAAATTATTACATTGGGATGGAGGGGTTATTAATTTAGAAACGCAGCCCATCAACCCGATTACAAATCCTCTTGAAATGGATGGGTCATTAGAAAAGGTTTTGAGCAAACTTAATGCTTCAAAAAAATACAGAACTTTGTTCTTCAAAACCTATAATGACAGTTTAATAACCACTAGCAAACTTTTGAAATCATTGACACAGTTTACAGTTTCTTTAGTTTCTTCAAATTCAAAATTTGATAAGGTTATGCGTCATGAAAAAGAAGTTTTTTTTAACGAACAAGAAGAAAATGGCTTTGAATTATTCAAGAAAAATTGTGTCTCGTGTCATAGAGATCCTCTATTTACTGACGATAATTTTGCCGACAACGGTTTGCCTATAGATAAAGATTATAAAGATTATGGACGCGTAACGATAACCCACAACCCAAAAGACAGTTTCAATTTTAGAGTTCCAACATTACGAAATATTGAATTTACTTATCCCTATATGCACGACGGGAGATTTACTAAACTTATGGAGGTGCTCAGTTTTTATACCGAAGGCAAAGTAAAACGTAGGACACTAGCAAGAGAATTACAACAACCTATTCGATTGTCGGCAAATGAAAAGAAAGATGTGATTGCCTTTTTATTGACTTTGACCGATAAAGAATTTCTTTTTAATCCGAAATATTCCTACCCAAAAAATAATAATCTTTAATATAAACCTATTTAATAACAATTTTTATGAAAAAAAGTAACTTTACTTTAGTGACAGTGCTTCTTGCTAACTTTTTAGTATTCGCACAAACAAATCCAGCAATAACAAGCTGGCTGATTAACACTACAAACGTTACAGGGCGACATTATGTAGCTGGAAATTCAACCCCTATTGTTGATGCTACGCTTGCCAACGTTCAGAGTGTGAAATATGACACCAACTGGGCATATATTGCTGCCACAGGAATTCCTGCTTACATTACTGGCCCATTTCAAGACGGAAATCCTTCGTTAGCAACAGCTCAAAATAAAATTTTTAAAATTCCATTAAATCCAACACAAAATACAGGAACTGCAACACCAACCACAGGAGGAAATATTGGGATTTTTAAAAACGGTGTAGCACTTTTTGATTATCGAGATGGTGTTTCATGGAATAATGCTTCAAGTCAAATTTGTGGTGGACCAATTCAAGGATGTGTAGGCGATGGTAAATGGAATCGTGATGCTATCGTTGGCGAGCGATTAGGTTTCGATTGTGCCAAAGCGCATCCAGCCATGGGGAATTATCATCACCATCAAAACCCAAGTGCATTTGGTTTAGATTTAACAGTCATTTCTACTGTTTGCAGTACATATCCTTCTGATGGTTTGTATGTAATTGATCCTTCTCAACACTCGCCATTGCTGGGTTTTACCTATGACGGTTTTCCTATTTATGGAGCTTATGCCTATGCAAACACAGACGGAACTGGAGGCGTTGTGCGAATGAAATCGGGCTTTCAATTAAGAAATATTACCACTAGAACTACCTATTCTGATGGCACTGCCGTGACCAACGGTCCAGCCGTAAGCACGACATATCCGCTTGGCTATTTTAGAGAAGATTATGAATATGTGGCACATCCGAACGATCCTAGTTATTTAGATGTCCATAACGGAAGATTCTGTATCACGCCAGAATATCCAAACGGAATTTATTGCTATTTTACAACCGTAGATGCCAATCATAATTCTGCTTATCCTTATGTTGTTGGACCAACTTTCTACGGAAATAAAACTGCATCGACAACCACTACAGTTCCAACGGGTGCATTAACCTACAATCCTTTAAGCACTAATTCGTTAGACAAGTCGAATTTCACAATTGTAGTAGCTCCAAATCCTGCACAAGATTTTATTGCAATTCAAACCCAAATGACCGAAACCGATTTGAATGTTGAATTGTATGACGAATTGGGCAAAAAGATTAAAGAAACAAAAATCATTCAAGGAAGCACACTTTGTATTATAGACACACAAGTTCTTTATAAAGGAATATATTTTGTAAAAATTAGCGACAGCAACAGTAGCAAAACCTATAAAGTGATATTGGAATAAGTTATATTTTGAACTAGGGAGTAGAATTTATTCTCAATCGAATAGAACAAGTTTAAGATTTCTAAAAACCATCAAGATATTAAGCATCATTAAGGCTTAACTCTTGATGGTTTTTTGTTTTGGTTTTGCTAAAGCTAATAAAAGAAGGGATTAGAGTTTACACAATCTAATGACTACTCCCGACTACTCCCTTGAAGTCTCGGAACGGCTCCGACAATATTCTGCTGGCGTCAGAAATGTTTCTGGTGATGTCAGAAATGTTTCTGATAACGTTAGAAATGTTTCTGGTGACGTTAGAAATGTTTCTGCTGACGTTAGAAATGTTTCTGCTGACGTTAGAAATGTTTCTGGTGACGTCAGAAATGTTTCTGTTGGCGTCAGAAATGTTTCTGGTGGTGTCAGAAATGTTTCTGGTGACATACGACAATTCCCATAAAAGATTAATTCAGTGTCAATGAAACAGACTGACAAATATTTCAAAAAAAGAATTTGTCCGATAAAAAACATATTACCTAAAGCGATATGAATATTTAGTTTAAAATTGATTTAAAATTGTTTATCACAAACTTTACAGCTATTGTTTGGTAGTTATAATAATAAATTTATCTTTGCAGTGCATTCGGGGTGTAGCGTAGCCCGGTTATCGCGCCTGCTTTGGGAGCAGGAGGTCGCAGGTTCGAATCCTGCCACCCCGACCGAGTAAAATACAAAGGTTCTAAATTTAATTATTTAGAACCTTTTTTATTTTTAAAATTCAAAAAACTACTATTTTTGAAAAACATTAATCTATAAAATTATTAAACATGGACGAAATCATCAATAAGGTATCGAACTCTTCATTAGAAATTTTTGATCTTGAGGATTATTATATTCCTGGAACTCGTATTCAAATCGATATTTCACAATGGCTTTTTGAGAAAATAATTTTAAAAGAAAATGATTTTAGAACAGCGTTAAAAAATCATGATTGGTCACAATATCAAAATTGTTTTATATCCATAAATTGCGCTACTGAAGCCATAATTCCAGCTTGGACAAGTGTTTTGGTGGCTGTTCATGTTGCCCCTTTTGCGAAAAAAGTTGTAAATGGAAATTTAACAGACCTTGAAACTTCAAATTATCAAGAAACTTTAGAAAAAATAGACTTTTCAATTTATGAAGACAAAGCAGTAATTCTTAAAGGCTGTTCTAAAAAACCAGTGCCAGAATCCGCTTATGTTCTGGCAATTCAAAAACTGTTGCCGATTGCAAAAAGTATAATGTATGGCGAGGCTTGTTCGGCAGTACCACTTTTTAAAAAAGCTAAAGGGCTATAGTATTTTATTATCAACTGCGTCTTTGTAATCTGGGTATAAAAATTTGTTATAAGGGAATCGAGTGATATGAATTTGTCTAACTGCTTCATAAACCCTTTCTTTAAATTCGTCTAAATTCTCTTTATTTACAGCTGAGATAAATAAAGAATTTTCTTGAGTATCATTCATCCAAGTTGATTTCCATTCTTCTAAAGTATAATGCTTTCTAGTTTTTTCTGTAATTAAATCATCTTCGTCAATGGTCAAATGTTTGTAAGCGTCAATTTTATTAAAAACCATCAAAACTGGTTTGTCATTACTTTTAATTGCCAATAATGTCTGATTAACTGATTCGATATGGTCTTCAAAATCAGGATGCGAAATATCTACAACGTGTAGTAATAAATCTGCTTCGCGAACTTCGTCAAGCGTACTTTTGAAAGAATCAACTAATTGAGTAGGTAATTTCCTGATAAAACCAACAGTATCCGAAAGTAAAAAAGGTAAATTTTTAATAACTACTTTTCTAACAGTGGTGTCTAAAGTTGCAAAAAGCTTATTTTCTACAAAAACTTCACTTTTGCTAATAAGATTCATTAAGGTAGATTTACCAACATTAGTGTATCCAACCAAAGCAACCCGAACCATCGCACCACGGTTGCTTCGTTGAATCGCCATTTGCTTATCAATAATTTTAATTTTGTCTTTAAGTAAAGCTATTCGATCTCTAACTATACGTCGGTCGGTTTCAATTTCTGTTTCCCCAGGTCCTCTCATTCCGATTCCTCCTTTTTGACGCTCCAAGTGGGTCCACATTCCAGAGAGTCTTGGTAACAAATATTGACATTGCGCTAACTCAACTTGGGTTCTTGCATAAGAAGTTTCTGCTCTTTGAGCAAAAATATCTAAAATTAAATTTGTTCTGTCAAGAACTTTACAACCCAATAATTTTGTGATATTTTTTTGTTGCGAAGGCGAAAGTTCATCATCAAAAATCACAGTAGTAATTGTGTTATTTACGATGTAATTGTGAATCTCTTCCATTTTTCCGGTACCTAAAAATGTCTTTGGATTTGGCCGTTCCATCTTTTGGTAAAAACGTTTAACAACTTGCCCGCCAGCAGTAAAAGTTAAAAATTCAAGCTCGTCAAGATATTCAAATAACTTTTCTTCATTTTGATTTTGAGTAATAATTCCTACTAAAATTGTTTTTTCAAAAACGATGATTTCTTTATCTAACATATATAATTTATTGCAATGCAAATCTAATGATTAAATACTTTTACACTTTAAGTTTTTCAACTTAATAAAATTCATTTTAGATTAATTTTTTAAAAAATTGATTTAATTTAGTTTTTTTTTATATTTTTGAAAATTGAAAAACAATTCAATAATTGAATAATCCAAATTTAACTTTATTTAAAATGAAGAAATTTATACTATTAATAGTTATTTTATTTTCTTTCTCAGGCTATTCTCAATTAGCTTTAGAAGGTTTTGAAAGCACCACTGGTCCCGATGCACTTCCATCGACCAATTGGACTTTAGGAACAGGCAACTGGGCTGTTTTTGACAATGGCGTTGGTCTTGCTCAACGTTGGGGAATTAATAGTGGAGTTTCCACTCCTCCATTAGTTTATGCTGGAACAAATGCGGCATTTGTGAACAGAGAAAATGCAGGTATCAACACTACTAGACAAGATTGGATGGCAACTCCAGCATTTACAGTTCCAACAAATGCGCAGTTAAAATTTTGGACAAGAACTAGAGTTGCTGGTGACCAAGGTACTGTTTATTATGCTAAAATCAAACCTGTGAGTGCCTCTCTACAAGACAACACTAATGATTATGTAGTAATTAATGCGACAGGAGCAACTTGGTCTGAAAACACACTAAATGCAGTATATAATGAATATGAAGAAAAAGTAGTAGACATTCCTGCTTCTTATGTAGGGCAACAAGTCTATATTGCCTTCGAAATGGAATTTACGCAGCCTACAACAAGTATAGGTGGAGATTCATGGCTTATTGATAATGTTAAAGTTTCTTCACTTTGCGTTGCTCCAACATTGCCAACTGCCTCACCTATATTAGCTACTAGTGCTTCATTAAGTTGGGGAAATCCAGGAAATGCCGCTGCGTTTGAAATAGAAAATATGTTAGCTACTGCAACTCCAACAGGAATGGCTACAACTACTGGTATTCTTGCAAACACCTATTTACAAACTTCATTAACACCGTTAACTGACTACAAATATTATGTTCGTGCCGTTTGCGGAACAGATTTTAGTGCTTGGGTAGGTCCATTTACATACACTACACTTGATGCTGGACCTCAATGCGGAGGTAATTATGTAGATTCAGGAGGTACAACAGCAAATTATGCAAATAGCGAAAATATTACCACAGTAATTTGCCCATTAAATACAGGTGATCAAGTTACTGTAACATTTACAACATTTGATATAGAAACAAATTGGGACGGTCTTTATGTTTTTGATGGAGCTTCAGTTTCCTCGCCTCAAATTCCAAGTACAAATGGTCCGGGAACAAGTTCAATTTTATCAGTACCTGGTGCATATTGGGGCACTACAAATCCAGGACCTTTTACATCTTCAAGTCCTGATGGTTGTTTGACTTTTAATTTTAAAAGTGACGGATCGGTTGCACACGCAGGATGGACTGCAAATATTACTTGCGCACAACCTCCACTATGTCCAAAACCAACGGCACTCTCCACTACTGCCGTTTTAGCAACAACAGCAACTTTAGCTTGGACAAATGTTGGACCAGCTACTGCATGGCAAGTTATTGCTTTGCCTTGCGGGTCTCCAGCACCTGATGCTACAACGACAGGTTGGATAGACGCACCAACAAATCCTTTTACAATCCCTAATACATCACCACTTACTCCGGCGACTTGCTATGATTTTTATGTAAGAGGTGTTTGTTCTCCTACAGAATTTAGTGCTGTGGCAGGACCAAAAACGGCTACAACACCAGTTCTGCCACCTTTGTGTGGAGGAAATTTTGTAGATTCTGGAGGGGTATCAGCTAGTTATCAAAACAATGAAGATATTACAACTACAATTTGTCCTACAGACCCTAATACACAAGCTGTAACTGTTGTATTTACTTCTTTTGATACTGAAGTAAAATATGATGGAATGTATGTATATGATGGAAATTCAATAACTTCTCCATTAATTCCAAGCACTAATGGTGCTGGAACAAGTACTGCATTGTCAGTTCCAGGTGCATATTGGGGCACCACAATACCAGGTCCTTTTACTTCTTCAAGTCCTGATGGCTGTTTGACTTTCAGATTTAGAAGTGATTCGGTTGTTACAAAAACAGGTTGGTTAGCAAATATTATTTGCGACCCAAAACCAAATTGTACTAAACCAACAAATGTTACAGTAACAAATATTACTCAAAATAGTGCTTTAATTAGTTGGACCGAAACTGGATCAAGTTCAAACTGGCAAATACTGGTATTACCTGCATCTGCTCCAGCACCTACTGCAACTTCTATAAACTGGACAGATGTTAGTACCAACCCTTATACTTATACTGGTTTTGGACAAGGATCAAATAAAGTATATATTAGATCAAAATGTAGTAACACCATAGGAGACAATAGTAATTGGTCTTCACCAGTTACTTTTTCAACTCCACCACCTTCTTGTATTACTAATGATCCAGCAGGTAATTCATGTAGCGTATCTGTTCCAATTTGCAATCTTAATGGTTATTGTGGAAATACATCATCAGCTTATGTTCCACCGCATACATGGACAGAATTAACAAGTGCATTTTGCGGTTCCATAGATAACAATTCATTTTTATCTTTTGTTGCTACTGGCACTACAGTATCTTTAAATGTTTGGGTTACTACTTCAACATCAAACCTAGGCATTCAGTTTATGGTGTTCTCTGCGGCAACATGTGGTAGTGGACCCGTTACAAATTTTGGATGTTTAAGTCCAATAGCACCTTCGTTAACTGGACCTACAACATTTACGGCAACTGGATTGACACCAGGTCAAACCTATTATTTAATGATTGATGGTTATGCTGGGGATGTTTGTGATTATGTAATCGCTGCAGGACAAGGAGTTCAACTTCCTGTTGATATTACACCAGTTACAAGCACAACAACTCCAACAATTTGTACTGGACAAACTGCTACATTAAATGCTAATGGTGGAACTGGACAATACACATGGGAGACACTAAATGGAGGTACATTAAATACAACGACAGGTAATACTGTTGTGTTTACCCCTCCAGGAATCGGAAGTTTTGATATAAAAGCGACTACTACTGGAGGAAATCTAAATTGTCCTGCTTCAAAGACTCAAACAATTACTGTAGTAGATTATGTAACAACAACGTTCACTCAGATTCCAGCATTTTGTCAAGGAACAACAGCGCCTTTGTTACCGACATCTTCAACAAATAATCCTCCAATTACTGGAACTTGGTCTCCAAGCGTTATTAACAACACAACTGTTGGAACAACAACATATACTTTTACACCAAATGTAACATTTTGTGCCACTCCATACAATATGCAAGTTACAGTATCACAACCCGTTACACCAACATTTTTTCAGCCACCACCTATTTGTTTAGGAGCATCTGCACCTATTTTAAATCCAAATTCAAACAACAATCCTCCAATTTCAGGAACTTGGTTACCACCTATAGTTAGTAATACAGCTTCTGGAAATTATGTTTTCACTCCAAATTCTGGTCAATGTGCTACTACTACAAATCTTTCTGTAATAGTAAATCAAACGTGTGCATTTGGAAGTCAAGCAAATGCAGCTTGGTTGAGTAATTGTTCACAATCTAACTTTTTTAATACAGTTGGATCTGGTGCTTCAATAATTGGTCCTGTTGCAAATGTTTTTGTAACAAATCAAGGTACTTATACCCAAAACTCTGGAAATTTTCTTTTGAAAGGTGCTGAATTGAAAACTTATAAAAGCTCAGTAGCCAATGTTTGTAGTGCAAAATTAAAATATAGAGTTTATTTACAAAGCGCAACACCACCAGCATTTAGCGTAATGGATTTACCATTTTTTAGTAATTGTGGAACAAATGGTCAATATACTATTGGTGCTGGACCATGTAATACAGGAGATCAAAAATGGCAAAAAGTGCTTCCTAATACACTTTATCCAACTGAATCACCAATAGACCTTACTGCATATCCTCCTGGTAAATATTTTTTAGAAACTTATTATGAAATTACAGGATCTGCTGATACTACAAATGGTTGTGGAGATACTATTTTGATTAACAATAATGGAGCAAACTTTATTGCAGATTATAGTATTCAAAGTGCACTAAGTTCAATTGTTAGCAATCCAACAACTTGTGGAGGTACTCAGGGTACTATAACAATTTCAGGTTTGGCAGCAAATACAAGTTATAGTTTAACCTATAATTTTGGAACTACTGCAGTTGGCCCTTTAGCAATTACATCAGCTATTACTGGAGAAATTATTATTTCTGGACTAACAGCTGGAACATATTCTAATATTAATTTAACTGCAAATGGTTGTAGTTTTCCTATTACAGCACCAGTTATACTTCAAGACCCAAATTTGCCAGTAGTTAATGTTAACCCCGTTATTAAATGTGATTTGCAAACAGATGCTATTACCGCTACCCCTGTAATACCTGGAAATTATACTTATAATTGGACAGTTCCTACTGGTGAGACTCCTCCTGGAAATGTTCCTAGTTTTAATCCAACTGTGAGTGGTCCTCATAGCGTAATAATTACTGATACAACAACTAACTGTTCAAGTATAAGCAGTTCTGGTAATGTAACTATAAATCCAAATATTACACCAACATTTTCTCCAATTGCACCATTCTGTGCAGGAATTGTTGCTCCAATTTTACAAAATATTTCAAATGCTCCTGAATCTATTTCTGGAACTTGGATGCCTGCAACTATAGACAATACTACTTCTGGAACTTATGTATTTACAGCAAGTTCAGGAACATGTATTACCCCGGTTAGTTTAAGTGTTAATGTTTATCAAGGTGTACCTACTCCAACTTTAAATATAACACAACCTACATGTACAACTCCTGCAACTGTAGTAGTTCAAGGTCCATTAAACAACAGTGGAAATATTGTTTCAAACTTATTTATTTCTGAAGTAACTGATGCTCAAACAGGTCAACTTACTTATGTTGAACTATACAATGGTACCGGTGCTCCAGTAGATTTGTCAAATTATAAATTGAAATTTTATACTTTCGGAAATAATCCTACACCTGGTTCACCAGCAAATTTAAGTTGTAATTTATCATTAAGTGGAACTGTAGCAAACAATGCAACAAATCTTATTAAAGTAAGTAATGCTGCGAATATTGTTGGTGTAACACCTAACCAAACTTTTACAACTTGCGGAGGTGTTAACAATAACGACAGTATTAGATTAACTACATCAAGTGATGTTGAAATTGATTCTTGGGGAGCTATAGATGGTTCAATTTTTACACCTCTTGGTCAACCTGGATATACATACAGACGTCATGCAAATGCTACAATACCAAGTTTAACATGGAATCCAGCAGATTGGGATGCTGTAGATCCAGAAGATTACAGCAATTTAGGGATCTATCCAATAATTGGAGATAGTTATGTATATAGCCTTGATGGAGGACCTACTCAAACGGGAACAACATTTACTCCTGTAGCAGTTGGAAATAATCATTATATTACAGCTACAAATACCGTTACTGGATGTAGTTCGCAAATACAATTTAATATTATTGCTCCTGTTCCTGTAAATCCAGTGACTGATTTTGCATATCCAACACCTATTTGTCAGGCAGCACCAATTAATCCATTGCCGAATACCAATATTATGCCTGGATTTACTCCTAATGGAACATATAGTGCAACTCCTGCTGGTTTAGTTATTGATCCTAATACAGGTTTAATTAATCTAAGTACTTCAACTTCTGGAACATATACTATTAAATATGAAATACTTCCTGTTGGATGTTTATTAACAGGAAGTTCTACATTCCAAATTGTAATTGACCAACAAATTACACCTACTTTCAATCCTATTGGTTCTATTTGTGAAGGTTCTACTTTGGCAGCTTTACCTACAACTTCAACAAATGGTGTTTCAGGAAGTTGGTCGCCAGCATTGAATAATACGACAACTACGACCTATACTTTTACTCCAAATCCACTCAATCTTGTAGGAAACAATTTAATTGTAAATGGTGATTTTTCAGCTGGAAACACAGGTTTCACTTCTGATTATTCATATATTACAAATGCTGGAACAAATGGACAACAAAAAGCTTATGGAATTGTTTCATCTGCTAATACTTGGTTTCAGTTTTTCCCTGCTTGTATAGGAAGTGGTGATTATTTAATCGCGGATGGTTCTGTAACTAATGGTGGAAATGATAAAGTTTGGGAACAAACAGTAACTGTTTTACCAAACCATGATTATATATTCAAATATAAATTGCAAACAATTGCAATGCCTAATCAAGCTAATATTGAAATTAAAGTCAATGGTGTTTCAATAGGAACTGATATTGCACCTTCAACCAATTGTGATTTTGCAACTTTTAGTCACGTTTGGCATTCTGGACCAAATAATACTGCCGATATTGCGATGTTTGATAAGATAACAATTGCAAACGGAAATGACTTTGCTATTGATGATATTTCGTTTACTGAAGCTGTGCCTCAGTGCGCAACTACTGCTGCAATGACTATTACAGTTAATCCAAAAGTAACTCCAACTTTTACACAAGTTGCAGCAATATGTTCTGGAGCAAGCTTATCTGCATTACCTACATTATCTACAAATACATCTAATCAAATATCTGGTAATTGGTCACCAGCTTTGAATAATTTGGCTACAACTACTTACACATTTACTCCAACACCAACAGAGTGCGCAACGACTTCATCTATGACAATTGTTGTAAATACTACTACTGCTCCAACAGCAGTTGCACAAAATCTTTGTACTGGTTCAAAAGTTTCTGATTTAGTTGCGACAGGAACAGCAATTCAATGGTATGATGTTGCTACTGGTGGTGCACCTTTAGCAGGTAATACATTATTAGTTTCTGGAAACTACTATGCAACTCAAACATTAAATTCTTGTGAAAGCAATAGAACTAATGTTACTGTTAACATTAATAGTTTAACTACACCAACATTTACTCAAATTCCAACAATTTGTTCAGGAAGTAGTTCAACTTCACTATTGCAAAATAGTTCAACAAATACACCAATTGCTATAACTGGTACTTGGTCACCAGCTTGGAATGATACCGTAACTACACTTTACACATTTACACCTGTTGTTGGACAATGTGCATCAACGGCAACAATGTTAATAACTGTAAATCCTATTATTACTCCAACATTTACACAAGTGCCTTCAATTTGTACAGGAGATAATTTGAGTGCATTGCCGACAAGCTCTACAAATACGCCTAACGCTATTACTGGAACTTGGGTGCCTGCAACAATGAATAATACGCTAACAACAACTTATTCATTTGCTCCAACTGCTGGACAGTGTGCTACAACTGTAACAATGACTATAGTTGTAAATCCAGTAGTAACTCCCGATTTTAATATTTTATCAACTTATTGTTCTGTAAAACCTGTTCTATCACTATTGTTAACATCTCCAAATGGAGTTACTGGAACTTGGAATCCTTCTGCTATTGACAATATTTCAAATGGAACCTATGTTTTCACAGCTTCAATTGGACAGTGCGCAAATACTCAAACAGTCAATATTACTATTAACAAAACACCTGATTTCCAAATTCAAGCGGGTTGTCAAGAAAGTCAATTTGTTTTAGAAGCTTTTCCTTTAAATAACTCTTATACTTCAAGTTCAGTTATTCATTCTTGGGAAGATAGTTCATCAGTAATTTTAGGTACAACACAGTCTATTATTATTTCTCAGCCAGGTACATATTTTTGTAATATTACATCAAACGGATGTTCAGCAAAATTACCAGTGACAGTTGCTCAAACTGCCTGTTTGATTCAGAAAGGTATTTCACCTAATGGTGATGGTGCTAATGAAGTATTTGACTTGTCTGCTAGAAATGTAAGTATGCTTTCAATCTATAATAGATATGGTAGAAAAGTCTACAGCAAGTCTAATTATGTTAAAGAATGGGGAGGACAATCTGATTCTGGGGATGTATTGCCGGATGGCACATACTATTACATAATAGAACAAGAAAACGGAGAAACATTATCAGGTTGGATATTGATTAATAAATAATAAAGTCAGCCTTGAGTGTTTATTACAATATTCAAGGTTACTTTTATAATAATTCTAAAATTATCTTTCACTTTAACTATTAAAGAAACACTAAAAAAAGATGAACAAATTATATTATATTGCATTATTAGGATTACTCTTTGTTTCGGAAATAAACGCACAACAGGATCCACATTACACTCAGTACATGTATAACATGAACGTTATAAATCCTGCTTATGCAGGTTCGAAAGAAAACCTATCCTTTGGTTTATTATATCGTAAACAGTGGGTCGATATAGAAGATGCTCCAACCACATTTACAGCTTCGGGATCATCTCCAATTGGTAAAAATGTTGGTATTGGTCTTTCTGTAATTTCAGACAAAATTGGTCCTGTTGAAGAAAATAACATTTATGGAGACTTTTCTTATACTCTAAATTTAGGAGGTGAACACCGCTTGGCATTTGGGGTTAAAACTGGTGTAACTCTACACAAAATTGATTTTAATAGAATTTATCCAACTTTACCAAATATTAACGATGATGCTTTTTCTGGAAGTAATCCTAGTACAGCCCACATGAATTTTGGTTCAGGTTTATTCTATTATACCAACAAATATTATGTTGCATTCTCTATTCCAAATATGCTAAATTCTACTTATCTTGACTATAATGGGAGAAAGTATGGAAGTGAAGTGTCACACTATTTCTTGACTGGAGGTTATGTTTTTGATTTATCTCCATCTGTTAAATTCAAACCTTTTGCAATGTTAAAATCTGCATTCAAAGCACCAGTTTCTTTGGATGCTTCTACAAACTTCTTATTTAACCAAGTTTTTGAAGTTGGAGCAACTTACAGACTTCAGGATAGTTATGGTTTTATGGTAAATTACGCAATCACTCCAACGCTACGAATAGGATATGCATATGACAGAATTATTTCAGACTTGAAAACAAGTACTCCTTCATCACACGAAATAATTATGTTATTTGATTTGAATTTTCCAAAAAAGATATCACGTTCCTCAAGATACTTCTAACATCAAACGTTTAAGAAAAAATGAAAAAATTATATATAGCACTTAGTTTTGTTATTTTAAGTACAAGTTTAATAGCACAAACAAAAGACACCAAAAAAGCCGACAAACTTTACAGCCAATTCAAATATGTTGCAGCGGCAGAAGAATATTTGAAAATTGTAAATGCAAATAAAGCGGATGCTTACGTATATAAGCAACTTGCAGATAGCTATTACAATACTTTCAATGCTACGGAAGCTGTAAAATGGTATGCAAAAGCAATTATCCAAAATCAAGATGCAGAAACCTATTATCGCTATTCTCAAATGCTTAAAGCTAATTCAAAGTATGAAGAAGCAAACAAACAAATGGAAAAGTTTGCGTCAAAAGCACCTAATGATCAAAGAGCTAAAGCTTTTTTAGCGAATCCAAATTACCTACCAAAATTATTAGACAAGCAAAAAGGTTATGAAGTAAAATCTTTAGAAATCAATAGCGATCAGTCTGACTTTGGAGCAGTGCTTAGTGGTAATTTACTTTATTTTGCTAGTGCCAGAAACAAAGCAAAAAAAGTCTATGGATGGACAAATGAGCCTTTTTTAGATATCTATCAAGCAAATTATAATTTAGATGGAACTATTACTAATGCAGTTCCTGTTGCTGAATTGAACACAAAATTTAATGACGGTCCCGTTACTATAAGCAAAGACGGAAACACGATGTATTTTGCAAGCGAAAGTTTCAAAGAACACAGTTATGAAAAAGACAAAGTGACTAAAAATAAAATGGGTCAGGTAAATTTGTTTAAAGCAACAAAATCGGGTTCTACTTGGGGTAATGTTTCTCCACTTCCATTTAACAGTAGTGCTTATTCAACAGCAAATCCTTCAATTAGTCAAGATGGTAAAACATTATATTTTTCATCAAATATGCCCGGTGGATTAGGTGGTAATGACATCTGGAAAGTTTCAATTAGTTCTACAGGAAGTTTTGGAAAACCTGAAAATTTAGGAAATAGAGTTAACACAGAAGGAGATGAGAGTTTTCCATTTATTGGTGAAGATAACAAAACATTGTTTTTTGCATCAAGCGGAAAACCTGGATTAGGTGGTTTAGATATTTTTCAAATTGACATTAGCAAAGGAGCTACTTCAGAAGCGATTAATTTAGGAAAACCAGTAAATAGTGAAAAAGATGATTTTGCTTTCAGTTTCTATCAAGATAAAAATATAGGCTTTTTCTCAACCAACAGAGACAAACAAGACCAACTTTATCAAGCAAAACCAGTTTGTGCTTTAGATATTCTAACTATTGTAACAAATACAAAAACTGGTGAAATTTTAAGTAAAGCCACAGTTGCAATTGTTGATGAAAAGAAAAATATTATTGCAACTGAAATCTGTAATGATAAAGGTGAAGTTAATTTTAGAGTAGAATGTGAAAAAACTTATACTATTCAAGTTTCAAAGGATGGCTTTGAAGGTAACACTTATAGTGTTGCTTCTGTAAGTAAAGCAACTCAAACAAAAATTGCTGCTGCTTTACAACCAATTGAAATTATTATTACTGAAAAAGAAGTGGTCTTAAACGATATTTTCTTTGAATTTAATAAAAGTAATGTAACTCAAGAAGCTGCATTTGAACTTGACAAGTTAGTTCAAGCTATGAAGAGTAATGAAAAACTCGTAATACTTGTTAAAGCACATACGGATAACAGAGGAAGTGAGCAATATAATTTGAAACTTTCAGAAGCTAGAGCAAATGGAACTGTTCAGTATGTAATTTCAAAAGGAATTCCTGCAAGTAGAATTTCTGGAAAAGGTTTTGGCGCAACTGAACCATTAGTTGATTGCAAAGACAAGTGTACAGAAGAAGAACATACTAAAAACAGACGATCAGAATTCTTGATTGTTAAGTAATTTTATTTTCTAATATAAAATTCGACTTCAAAAGTATTTTTTTTGAAGTCGAATTTTTTTTTATAAACTTTGTTTGAAATATTAATAAACTAACTTTTATGAAACTACTTTATTCTTACATAATCAAACACAAATTGCTTTTGTTTTTTGCGCTAATTATGGCAGCAATTAATATTTGTTTTAGTCTTTCAGATTCAATTATCACAGGAAAACTAATGCAAGATTGTGGTGTAGGTCTATTGAAATACAAAAATCACCCAATAGATTTTGTGAAATCTTTGACTTTCTGGTTAAGTTTATCACTTGGTGCTGCAATGATTTCGAGAATTACTAAAAATTTTCAAGATTATTTCACTAACATCATAATTCAACGAACTGGTGCACAAATGTACACCGACGGAATAAAGAAATCTCTTGATTTGCCTTTTGAAGAATTTGAAGACCAAAGAAGTGGAGAAACTTTAAGCAAACTTCAAAAAGTTCGATACGATTCTGAGAAACTAATTACGCTCTCAATATCATTTATCTTTCAAACAATTATTGGTTTTGCTTTTGTCATCATTTATGTTTCTCGGATTGATTATAGAATTTCGATAATATATATAATTACTGCTCCAATAATTGCTTTAGTTAGTTCTTATTTAGGTAAAAAAATAAAACAAGTTTCTGTTAAAATAGTAAACCAAACCAATACTTTGGCAGGTTCTACTACAGAAAGTTTGAGAAATATTGAGCTTGTAAAAAGTTTAGGACTTACCTATCAAGAAGAAAAAAGATTGAATTTAAACACGTTTAAAATTTTACAATTAGAACTTGAGAAAATTCGATTTATTAGAAGTTTAAGTTTTATTCAAGGCACTACTGTTCATTTTTTGAGAACTTGCGTTGTCTTTACACTATATTATTTCCTTTTTGATGGTAAGATAATTGTAGGAGATTTATTGACCATGGTGTTCTTTACATTTTTCATTTTTGGACCACTACAAGAATTGGGCAATTTTATTATTGTGGTCAATGAAACCAAAGTATCTATGACCAATTTTAAATTATTATTGAGTGCTGCCAAAGAATACCGTCCTAAAAATCCAACATCTATTGGTCAAATTCATTCTCTTCGTTTCTCAAATGTGAGTTTTCAGCATAAAACAGCAAGTTTTAAAGCCGTTGAGAATATTAATTTTGAAATTCAAAAAGGGGAAACTATTGCTTTTGTTGGGCCTTCAGGTTCTGGGAAAACTACCTTGGTTAAATTGCTCGTTGGACTTTATCCGCCTGCTAGTGGTCATGTTTATTACAATAATATTGACTCGTCAGAGATTGATTTGTTAGAATTAAGAAAACAACTAGGTTTTGTTACTCAAGACGCACAACTTTTTTCAGGTTCTATTAGAGAGAACTTGCTTTTTGTGAAACCAAATGCTACTGACGAAGAATTGTATTCGGTGCTCAACAAAGCGAGTTGTCAAAAATTGCTCAACAGAGCGCAAGATGGTTTGAATACTACAATTGGCGAAGGAGGAATAAAAGTTTCTGGCGGCGAAAAACAACGACTTTCAATCGCTAGAGCAATATTACGAAATCCGAATTTGTTAATTTTTGATGAAGCTACATCTGCACTAGATTCGATTACTGAAGAAGAGATTAACGAAACCATCAGGTCGATTTCTGACAGTCATAGAATCACTGTATTAATTGCCCATAGGTTATCTACCGTTATGCACGCAGATAAGATTTTTGTTTTAGAACAAGGAAAAATCATTGAGCAAGGCAATCATAATGATTTACTACTTGAAAAAGGCTTGTATTATGCGATGTGGCGTCAACAAATTGGCGAACGTAAAAATTAATTTTCATTCAATTAATTGCTATCTCGATGAAAGATGAAAATTTGAAAATAGATTCTTCAGATAAAAATAAAGATTCAGAAGATTTGAATCTCGATTTTTATTACACCCCCGAAGGTTATAAATGTTTTACAGAAAACTTCCATCTAAAGCGTGGCTATTGTTGCCGAAGTGGTTGCCGTCATTGTCCTTATGGTTATGACAAGAAGAAAGATAATTTCTAAACTTTCTGTTTATTTTGTTATTTCATAAACTCGGCTAACGATGTTATTCTGGCTAACGGTGTTTGTCCAGCTAACGGTGCAACTAGAGTTGCTGACGGTGCGACTAAAACTTCTAACGGTGCAACTAGAGTTGCTGACGGTGCGACTAAAACTTCTAACGATGCAACTAGAGTTGCTGACGGTGCGACTAGAGTTACTAACGATGCAACTAGAGTTGCTAATGATGCGACTAGAGTTGCTATAGGTGCAACTAGAGTTTCTGACGGTGCGACTAGAGTTGCTGAAGGTGTGAATTGAATTTCTAATGGTGTTTTTAAATCCCCTCCCCAACCCTCCCCGAAGGGGAGGGAGCCGAGACGGACAACTTATAATTTATAACTCATAACTCAAAATTCATAACTTATAACTCAAAATTCAAAACTCAAAAAACTAAGTTGTTTTTGGGGTTTTGGGTTTTGAGGTTTGTGAATTGTTGAGTGCTTTTGAGACTTTAGTGAAGCTGAATTGGGCTTGGATGGCGGGATTTCCTTTGAAAAATCTTGTAGAAATGCGGGCTATGCTAATTACTTTTGAATAGAGTTCGTTGAAGATTGTTACTTCGGCAGCGGTATAAACGCGGCGTGTGCCTTTGTTGCCCTCTTGGGTTACGTTTGCTATTTTTAGGGTGTCGGCATGAGCAATGATGGCGTTGAGGGTGGCTACTGCGGTGCCTTTGGCTGCTATTTCGTCTTTTAGGGCTGGGGTTAGGTTGGTTTTATATTGATAGAGCAGGTTGATCAGTGCTTCTTGATCTTTTTTGCGAGAGGCGTCTTGATAGTAGCTGTTGAAGCCCAGCTGGGTTAGAATTTCGGTTTTTCGGGCTGGAGTGGGTTTAAAATCTTCTTCTATTTGAACTTTGAGTTCAGACAATTCGGCGAGTGCTGTGGTTTGAATTGATTTTACGACTTGGGTGGCTTGGCGCAGGTCTTTGGCGCTGTCGAACCCCAAGTGGGTTTGGATTACGGCGTCGATATTTGCTTTAATATCATCAAAAAATGGGTCTGCCCAAGTGGAACGCTTTGGATCATCGCCTGCCTTGACCGTTCCACACTGGTGAGAGTTCATGCTGATATCAAAAGGCTGCTTAAAGAAAGCTTTGTAACCGACTTTGCGAAGAGCTCTGGTGCTCTTCT
>CAIXNQ010000150.1 GCA_903920835.1 uncultured Bacteroidota bacterium
ATAAGGATAGCTTAATAAAAAGTTTACCCTTAATAGAACTTCATTTCGAGTATAACAAAAAAGTCGGATTTGCAGAAATGTATTTGAATAATGCCAATATTGAAAAAGAAATTCGTACTATAGAAGTTTCAAATTATGTAAGCAAAGTTGCTGAGGTATCAGAAGTGCGTCAAAAACTAGTTGAACAACAACAACAAATGGGGAAAAACAAAGCAATAGTTATGGACGGCAGGGATATAGGCACTGTTGTCTTCCCGAATGCAGAACTTAAACTTTTTATGACCGCAAGTGCTCAAACCAGAGCTCAAAGAAGATATGATGAATTATTGTCAAAAGGAGCTTCTGTTTCATTTGAAGAAGTTTTACAAAACATTCAAGAGCGCGATTACATCGACACCCACCGAGACGACTCCCCATTAGTACAATCTGAAGATTCAATAGAAATTGACAACTCGTTTTTATCAAAAGAAGAACAATTTCAACAGATTTTAGAATTGGTTCAAACAGCTTTAGTAAGATAAAAACCATTTCATCAATACAATTTTATTCAATCAGACTGATTTTTTTGGTAATTTCATTATTAATAGTAGATTTACAATCTATTTACATTAATATAACATTCTATAACTATTATGAATATAAAATTTAGATTAACAGTAATGAGCTTTCTACAATTTTTTGTTTGGGGCGCATGGTTAATAACAATCGGAACTTATTGTTTTAATGCAAAAGGTTGGTCTGGTGCACAGTTTGGAGCTATATTTTCAACCTTAGGACTTTCCTCACTATTCATGCCCGCCATTACTGGAATTATCGCCGACAAATGGATGAATGCCGAAAAATTATACGGACTACTTCATATATTTTACGGAATCATTTTGTTTTATGTACCCAGCGTTAATGACCCCAACACCTTATATTATGTCATTTTTGGAGCAATGATTTGTTATATGCCTACAATTTCATTATCAAATTCAATAGCTTATACTATTTTAAAAAACAATAAGTTTGATGTTGTAAAAGATTTCCCACCCATTCGAGTTTGGGGAACCATTGGCTTTATTGTAGCGATGTGGTTTACAAATATTTTTAGTTCAAAAACACCACCTGCATTCGTGAGTAATTTTGGCTTAAAAGTGGGTAATGCTATTGCAAACTTATTTGGAAGCCCAATTTATGCAAACCAATTTTATTTTGCAGCATTTTTTGCCATCTTACTGGGAGTATATTCATTTACATTACCGAAATGTCCACCACAAAAGCTAATATCAAACAATGCTTCATACGCGGAACAATTAGGTTTAAATGCTTTTAAGTTGTTTTCAAATCCAAAAATGGCGTTATTTCTTTTATTCTCTTTATTTCTGGGAGCAGCATTACAACTAACAAATATGTATGGTGATGCATTTTTAGATGATTTCGGAAAAATAGAAGCCTATAAAGATTCATTTGTAGTTTCAGGACGAACAATGATAATGTCAATTTCACAAATCTCAGAAACTTTATTTATACTTGCAATTCCGTTCTTTTTAAAACGATTTGGAATCAAACAAGTAATGTTGATTTCAATGATTGCATGGGTTTTGCGATTTGGTCTATTTTCATTTGGCAATCCATCAGAAGGCTTGTGGATGATTATTTTGTCTTGCATCGTTTACGGAATGGCGTTTGATTTCTTTAATATTTCTGGTTCTTTATTTGTTGAAACCACCACCGATTCTAAAATTCGATCTTCGGCACAAGGATTATTTATGATGATGACCAACGGAATAGGAGCTTATCTAGGAAGTACTCTAAGCGGACTAGTTATTGATAAATTTTATTCTCACAATGGAATAAAAGATTGGCACGGAATATGGCTTTCTTTTGCAGTATATTCACTTGTAATTGCCTTGTTATTTGCGGTTTTCTTCAAACACAACCACAATGCAAATGAAGTTTCTCAATCCTAAAAAATAAATATTTAAATAAAAAATCTATTTTTTTAAAACTTTGGCAAGATATTTGATAAGTAATAAAATTGAAATAAAATTTGAATATTTTTAATAATTTTAGTTCAATTAAAAAGTTTGGCACGGTATTTGCCAATTGTTTAAAAGAATTGATATTTTAATAAAATATTACAACAAACAAGAATTAATAATTAACCCTTTATATTTAACAAAATGAAAAAAGTATTTTTAAGTTTAGCCGTTATCGCTGCATTAACTGTAGTATCTTGTAAACAAGCTGAAGAGCCTAAAGCTGAGGAAACTCCTGCTGTTGAAGCTCCAGTAGAAGCTGCTGCTCCAGCTGCTGACACTACTAAAGCTGCTGATGCTGCTGCACCAGCTGCAACTCCTGCTCCAGAAGCTGCTCCAGCTGCTGCTCCAGCAAAAAAATAATTAGATTTTATTCTAGTTTAAAAGCCACGGATTTCGTGGCTTTTTTTATTTGTATTAAATTATTGTTTGTTTTATTTATCTTTTTAATAAAAGCGCTAAACTGGAAGATTTCGGAATTTTATTTGTTATATTTAATTAGTGATACTAACTTTAGTATATTTTATTCTAACATTGTAAGGTTGAAAAGAAGAACAATATTATGTTATTCGTGGACCCGTCAGAGACAGAATATTTATTTTTTCAAAATGTAATAAAAATACTTCGAAATACAGAATCTACAATTGATGAATTAATTAGCTTTTTTCAATTTAAAATGTAATTTTGTTTACTATAAAAACGAAATAGACATTCAATTGAAAAAGATAGAATCCCTTCAAAATCCAATCATCAAACAGGTGTTGCTTTTGCAAGAAAAATCAAGAGCTAGAACCAAATTGGGTTTGTTTGTAATTGAAGGTAAACGAGAAATTACATTGGCAAAAAAAGGAGGATATGCTATAGAATCGTTATTTTTTTTGCCAGAAATAATGCCAGATCATGAATTAATAAATTTAAAGACCTACGGCACAGAAGTTGTCAGTATTTCAAAAGAAGTTTATCAAAAAATTGCCTATAGAGATTCCACAGAAGGTGTTGTTGCCATTGCAGCAGTCAAACCACATGAGTTAAGCACACTAAAATTATCCAAAAATCCGTTATTATTAATTGCCGAATCACCCGAAAAACCTGGCAATATTGGTGCGCTGCTCCGCACTGCCGATGCCGCTGGAGTCGATGCCGTGATTATTGCCAATCCGAGAGGCGATTTATACAACCCAAATATCGTTCGATCGAGCGTAGGCGGATTGTTTACCAATCAAATTGCAACGGCAACGAGCTCAGAAATTATTAGTTTCTTAAAACAAAATGCGATCGATTTTTATTGCGCAACCCTGCAAGCTGCTAGCAATTATAACCTTCAAGATTACACCAAACCAACAGCAATCGTCATCGGCACCGAAGCCACAGGGCTTTCTGAACCTTGGCGGGCAGCATCAACCCAAAACATTATCATTCCGATGCAAGGCGAAATTGACAGTATGAACTTGTCGGTTGCAGCAGCAATATTAATTTTTGAAGCCAAAAGACAACGTGGTTTTTAGTCAGTAATCCTATAGCTTTTTCATTAAATGAATCTCTCAAACAAACAAATTATCGGACTGGTCGGCATTCATGTTTTGTTTGGATTTTCATTTTTTTGGTTGCCAATTTTGTCAAAAGTTTATTCGATTTCAATAGTTCTAATAAGTCTTTTTCTGATTCTGAAAAATCAGAATACAAACAACGAAGTGTTGTTTGCATCAGCATATATCGTAGGTGCCGAAGTTTTTATCCGAATGACCCACGGCAATTTTTTCTATGAATTTGCAAAATATGTTTTGATAATTTATTCCGTTATCGGGATTTTTTACAGCGGATTTTCAAAATCTTCAATTCTTTATTTTATTTATATTTTGGTCTTGTTGCCAGGAATTCTTGTTGCTACAGAAACGCTGAACAGCACCACAGACATCAGAACTAATATTGCTTTTAATATCTCAGGGCCTATAAGTCTCGGCATAGCTTCCATTTATACCATGAACCGGAAACTTTCGTTCAATCAGTTGTCAAAAATACTGCGCTTGATGGCGTTGCCTATCATTTCGATTGCAACTTACACAGCCGTTTATACGCCAGAAATCATTGAGAAAATTACAAATACAGGATCGAACCCAATGTTCTCAGGAGGTTTTGGTCCCAATCAAGTTGCCACAATTCTCGGTCTCGGAATGTTTATTTTAATAGCAAACGCCTTGATGACGGCAAAAAATAAAACAGAATTTATCATCAGTATGTTGCTTGCCGGATTTGTAAGCTACAGAGGAATACTTACTTTTTCGCGCGGCGGAATGATTACTGGACTCGCGATGACCATTATTCTATTAATAGTAATTTATATAATTTCAAAAGCAGAAAACAAGTTCAAAATTAGTTACTTTATGATATTTATAACTTGCATTTTTATTGCGATTTGGTCCTATAGTGCTTTTCAGACGGGCGGCTTGATTGTGAAACGTTATTCCAATCAAAATGCACTTGGAAAAGAAAAAAGCGATAGGTTTACGGGTAGAGAAAAACTAGCTTTGAATGAATTAAACCTGTTTTTAGAGAATCCAATTTTTGGTGCAGGTGTTTCAAAAGGTTCCGAAATTAGAGCAGAAAAAGAAGGCGTTAAGTCGGCTTCTCATGATGAAATTACGAGACTTTTAGCAGAACACGGTCTGTTTGGAATCGTTGCAATTTTGATTTTAATCATTGCTCCGTTGGTTTTGAGGCTCAACAATACTCAGCATGTTTACTTTTTTTCATTCTATATTTTTTGGTTTTTAACCATCAATCATGCGGCAATGCGAACGGCTGCACCATCGTTTATTTATGCCTTAACATTGCTCAATATAAATTTTGATGAAGACTAAAATTCTGTATATCGGCAATAAACTATCCATTCATAATAAAACCGTTTCGACTGTTGAAACCTTAGGACATTTGTTAGAAAAGGAAGGATTCTTTGTCTATTATGCTTCATCAATAAAGAATAAATTACTTCGATTTATTGACATGATTCTTGCGATAATCAAATATCGAAAAGAAGTAAAATATATCTTGATAGATGTTTACAGCACTTCAAATTTTTGGTATGCTTTTGTTTGTAGCCAGTTGTCACGATTTTTAAAAATCAAGTATATCCCTTTATTACATGGTGGCAATTTAGGTCAAAGATTAATCAAAAATCCAAAGATTAGCCGAATGATTTTTGATAATTCCTATAAAAATGTTTCGCCTTCTTTATATTTAAAAGAGATTTTTGAAGCTCATAAAATTGACAATATCATTTTTATTCCAAATTCGATTGAACTTGAAAATTATCCATTTTTAATAAGACAAAATTGTGTGCCAAAATTACTTTGGGTGCGTTCATTTCATAAAATATACAACCCAATAATGGCATTAAATGTAATAAAAGAATTGCAAAAAGAATTTCCAGAAGCCTGCTTGTGCATGATTGGTCCCGACAAAGACGGCAGTTTGCAACAATTAAAAAAGATTGCCATCAAAGAGAATCTAAATATTAGTTTTACAGGCAAACTCGAAAAAACCGAATGGATAGAATTATCAAAATCTTATTCGATTTTCATAAATACTTCGCATTTCGACAATATGCCCGTTAGTGTCATCGAAGCCATGTCGCTCGGTTTGCCTGTGATTTCAACTAATGTTGGCGGCATTCGGTTTATTATTTCAGATGAAGAAACTGGCTTGCTGGTCGAAGATTCAGATGTAGAAGCAATGTCAAATGCAGTTAAAAAAATAATCAAAAATCCAGAATGGGCATTAAATTTGTCACAGAATGGACGAAAAAAAACTTTAGAAAATGATTGGAATGAAATTAGAAACCAATGGATTTCATTATTAAGTTAATCTATTATGATGTCATTTAAAAAGATACATTTCGAGATTTCAGAACGAAAGATTTTACTTCAGCTTTTTGATGTAATTTCGGTTTTGTTGTCATTGTATTTTGTTAGCATTATCTTCAAATTTGATTATTTTAGCATCAGTACATTAAATTATTATTGGACTTTAGTGCTTGCAATTTATTTGGTGCTCTTTGGTCATGTTTTTGAAATGTATAATCTTCAAGTTGCAAGTAATCAATTTTTGATTCTAAAAAGTATTGTTTTGACGGTTTCTACAACTGTTTTAGTTTATTTGCTTACGCCAATTTACACGCCACTTTTACCTAAAAAACGTATTCAAATTTTATGTTTTTACTTGGCAATATTAATCACACTACTGGTTTGGCGGTATTTTTACATCACTTTTCTAGCCTCGCACCGATTTCATAAAAAAGTAATATTAATTTGCGATACAGAAACTGTTTCAGAATTAATTGACGGACTCGAAAAAGTAGATCCAAATTATAAAGTGGTTGGATTCATTCAAACCGATTTAGCTTTTAATGAAGTAACAAATTCATTAAAAATTAAACAAATTGCTAATGATGATTTGGCAGAATTTGTAAAAAACAATTACATTTCTGAACTTGTAATTGCAACTCAAAAACCGGATAGCATTACTATCCAACTTTACAATCAACTTATTCATTTGCTTGAAAGTGGTTTCACAATCCGAGAATACAGTCAGGTTTATGAAAGCATTACGCAACGAATTCCTGTGAATTATCTGGCTCAAGATTTCTATCGTTATTTTCCTTTTAGCCGCAGCAATCAAAATAAATTATATTTACTCATCAGCCGATTAATCGAAATGTTTATTTGTCTTTTTGGATTGACTTTTGGCGTTTTATTTTTGCCTTTAATTTTGATAATTAACCCATTTGCCAATCAAGGAAGTTTATTTTATTTTCAAGAAAGAGTTGGAAAAAACGGCGTCGTTTTTAATATCTATAAACTGCGAACGATGATTAAAAACGCCGAATCTGACCAAGCTGTTTTTGCTACTTCAAATGACAGTCGGGTAACAGCATTTGGAAAATTTCTTCGCAAAACCCGAATTGACGAAATTCCGCAATTTATCAATATTTTGAAAGGTGATATGTCTATCATTGGACCAAGACCAGAACGACCAATAATTGTGAATGAAATTGCCAAAGAAATGCCTTTTTATGAAACCCGTCACATCATTAAACCGGGACTTACTGGCTGGGCGCAAGTCAATTATTCTTATGGAGAATCTATTGAAGACAGCTTAATCAAACTTCAATATGATTTGTATTACATCAAACACCGAAGTATTTTTCTAGATTTGAACATCATGTTAAAAACCTTGAGTACAGTTTTATTCTACAGAGGTCAATAACTTTTTTTTAGGCAAAAAGCATTTTAGGTAATATGAAGAAATTATAATAAAAGGCAACATCATCATAAAATGTGGTTTGTTTATTAATAGAACTAAGTAGCAGAATATACAAATTGAGTTTAGAAATATTAATACAATTGATATTTTTTTAAGTCTAAAATAATAACAAATATTGAGCAATATCAATATTGGGTTAAAAAGCAAAATGTTATAATTTTGAGTTACCTCGTGATGTAAGGAATAAAACCCAACCCAAATAAGAAAAATACCTAATATTCCGATTACACTTAAGTAAATCATTTTAAATCTCATTGATGTAATAAAAATCAAAGAAAGCGAAATGAAGTAAAAAAAATAAATTGAATTCCACCAAACAAAACTACTTTCATTAGCGCGTTTTGGATTTAAAATAAAGATTGGTTTTGCTATCGGTTTGTTATCAAAACGTGCATTATTTAAGCCTTGAAGCAACTCAATTGGAAGAAAAAGTCGTTCAGCAGCCAAATCCGTTTTATGTCCAAACATAATGTTGATTCCTAAATTTTCAAAAAAGTGATCTTTCAAATACGGATATAAAACCGAACGATAGCTTGTTAATTCTTTATTATTTTTAAAAATCAATGTTTTCCCGAAAATTCCATTGACTTTATCTAAAACCATGATTGTACAGTTCTTCTCAATGAATTTATAAGTGTAAAATTTTGAATCAGAAAACAAAGAAGTTGTCAATTCGTCAAAAAGTTCTTGCTTATTTTGGGTTGACAAAACAAGTTCTTGTTCTTTCACCTCTCTTTTTTCATAGATATATTCGGTCATAAAATCATTAAACGAACTACTAGAAATGAAATATTGTAAATCGCCTTTTATAAATTTGAAATAGAAATTTTCGGTACTAAAATCAAATGTTCCATAATTATAAACCACGTCAAGATTTGTGTTGGTATCTCTAATTCTAATCGCTGTGTGTCCATAAATAGAATACAATTCAGAACCACTTCCACAGGTTAAAACACTGATTTTTGCATTGTCTGACAAACGTTGGTATTGTGAAAATCCAAAAGTTGAAAATAAAAATAGAAGGCAGTAAACGATTATTTTTTTCATCAATTTTATTTAAAAATACTAAGATCAACTTTTATTGAGAATATATTTGAATAAAGTGCCGCACCTTGGTTTCCAATATTTGTTAATGCGTAATCAACATTTATTCCTTTATATTGAAAACCCAAGCCCATATTGGGTTGAAAACTTACTTTTTGAGTATTGTCAATCTGTTTTACATTCTGAAAATTTCCTACACCAAGTCGAAGAAAAACCATATCAGTATATCCGCCTTCTAAACCAACGGCAGGTTCGGCACTAAATCCTTTTCCAGAAATTATAGCGTTTGATTGGTTAAATTGAACATTCATATTTGTAGCTATTAGCAAGGTGTAATCATCGTGAAACTCTATTTTTTTGGACATTCCATATTGCACTTTAGGCGCAGTAATTTCGGTAGTTTCTGGCAAATCTTGATTTTGACCCGGAATTGCGTTTTGAATTGTAGCAAACTCATTTTGGTTAATGTTCCATACATTATAAGTTGTCGTAATATCTCGCAACATCAAGCCAAACTTCCAACCATTTTGTTCAAACTGAAATCCTAAATCAAAACCAAAACCCCACGAACTGGCAAAATTTCCAATTATTCTACGAATCACTTTTGAATTGATACCATATTGAAAACCATCTAGTTTTGCTTTTCTAGCATAAGAAAAAGTAAAACCATAATCGGCGGTCGAGAATAAACTCACTCGATTATAATCAACATTTCCTTGACTGTCGATGAGCTGGGTAGTGTTTAAAATATTATCAACTCCAAACCGAATTGCCGACATTCCCCACGCACTTTCAGTATCAATTGGTGCAGCATAAGCAATATAGTCATATTGAGCAATGTTAGCAAAATAGCTGGCGTGCATTAACGAGATTTGTTTGTTCTCGAGATTCATCAATCCCGCTGGATTCCAGTAGCCAGAATTGACATCGCCCGTATGAGCTGTAACAGCGTTTGCCATTCCTAAGGCAGCAGCATCAACCCCAATATTCATAAACTCATTGGAATATTTTCGCAAGGTTTGCCCTGAAATTTGAAAGGTAAAAATGACAACAATTAGTAGAAATAGTTTTTTCAAAACTTGATTTTCTTGGTATTTAAATTTATTGTTCAAAAATATAATTTTTAGTTGAGCTATTTAGATATGATGAAAAACTTTAAATCTAATTATTTAAAAAACGCATCCAGAGCTGTAATATTGTATTAAATTTGCCAACTTTAACAATAATGTTTCAAATTTATGAAAATTAAAGCCCATATTCCAAACGCAATAACGCTCATAAACCTTTTCTGTGGTTGCATTGCTTTAGTTTTTATAGCTCGCAAAGATTTTGAAATGACTTTTTTGTTTGTGTCTTTGGGTATTTTCTTCGACTTCTTTGATGGTTTTTTCGCACGAAAATTTAATGTTTCAGGACCTTTGGGTGTGCAACTCGATTCGCTGGCAGACATGGTTACAAGTGGCGTTATTCCTGGTTTTGTGATGTTTCAACTTATAAATGCAACAGAAAAATCAACCCCACTCCTACCCTATTTTGGGTTCTTGATAACACTTGGTGCTTGCTATCGACTAGCAAATTTTAATATCGACACCCGACAATCTGATTCTTTTATTGGTTTGCCGACACCAGCAAATACGTTGTTTATAATTAGTTTGCCATTTGTTAAAACAGCTTTTGATTTTCAATTTTTTTCTAATTTATTGTCAAATCAATGGATTTTCATAGGTATAACTTTACTTAGTGTCTATATTATGAATGCTGAGATTCCGTTATTTTCATTAAAAATAAAAGACTTTAGCGTTAAGAAATACGCACTTCAACTTTCATTTTTAATGATTTCAATAATTATGATTACTTTTTTAAGGATTGTTGCCGTTCCAGCAATAATTTTAATTTATATCTTAATTTCGGTGGTAAATAATCAGAAAAACAAACTTTAAATTTTTCTTTCTCGTGTCATTTTTAAAATTAAGTCTTTTTCTCTTAACTCTAAATCCAAGTTAAATTATTATATCCATTTTTGGTGAAAAACCATTAATGTAAGGTGAAATAATGTTTATTA
>CAIXNQ010000151.1 GCA_903920835.1 uncultured Bacteroidota bacterium
CCGAATCTACAACGAAAATAACTGCCGCTGCTACAAATGCGTTTTTTACAAAGAAATTTCAAACGAACGATTTAACCACCATCAACACCATCAACGGGCTTTCGGGACAAACAATTTCTTGTATCTATTACAGTTCAACTTTCAATAAAACATTAGTTGGCTATGAAACCGGATTAATGATTGTGATTAATCCAGACGGAAGTATGTTTAACGCCATCGGGATTCTTCAAAAATCCATCCCAACAAATATCAAGAAAATTAACCATATCTATGAATACAACGGAATTGTTTATCTGTCGTGTGGTTTCGGAATTGTTCAGTTCAATTTGAATTCAATGGAGTTTGGCGACACTTACTTTCTTGGTGCTTCGGTTTCAGACTATATTGAAGTGAAGCAAACTACGGTACTCAACAATGCCGTCTATGCTTTGACAGATTATAACGGAATTAAAAAAGGAAGTTTAACCAATGCGAACCTCAACGATTTCAGTCAATGGCAGACTTTTGACGCTGGCTACTGGAAAGGAATTGCGACCATCAACAATCAATTGGTTACAGCAAATGCTAACTTTTCGCTTTACCGCTGGAACGCAAATGTAGCCACTGCTTTCTATACTTTTACGGAAAATGTGGTCGATTTTAGATTTTATGCCAACAGATTAATAGCCACCACGCCTTCAAAATGTGTGGTTTTTAATGCCTCCTTAGTTGCAACTACCACCATAAATAACACCGCACTAAACACCCCAAAACCCGCAGTTTTTACTTGTGCAACACAAATTGAAAACGACATTTTTTTAGGCACTAAAGAAGATGGTTTGTTTACAACTTCGGCAACAAACCCAACATTAATTGTAAAAACAACACCCGATGGTCCGACCAGAAATAATATCTTCGGGATGAAATCTTCGGGGACTAATCTATGGGCGGTTTATGGTGGCTACTCTGCCGATTACAATCCTTATACCTACGATTCGTTTGATGTCAACAGCTATGGAATAAGCAAATTAACGGCTAACGGCTGGCAAACGATTCCCTACAGTCAGGTTTTGGGCGCTAAATCGCTTTGTAAAATCACTATTCATCCGACCAATTCGAATTTGGTGTACATCAGTTCCTTTTTCTCGGGCGTTCTAAAATTAATTGATGATGTTCCGACGGTGCTTTATAACAACTTAAACAGTTCTCTTGAATCATTAGTCTCACCAACAAACACTGACAATATCAGAATTAACGGAACAGCTTTTGACAAATCGGGCAATTTGTGGATTACCGACTGTCGAATCAATAAAGGTTTAAAAGTATTAAAGACAAACAACACTTGGCAATCTGTAGCATTGGACGGCGTTATGGAAAACGTAGGTCAAAATGATTTTGCCAATATTGTTGTCGATAAAAACGGCACCAAATGGATGGCGACCAGTAAAAACGGCGTTGTTGGCTATAACGAAAATGGAGCTTTATTGAAACGAATCACTATGGGATCTGACGGCGGAAATCTTCCTTCAAAAGACGCTCGGGTAGTTGCTATTGACAATAAAAATCAATTGTGGATCGGCACAATCTCAGGGCTAAGAGTGCTTTCATCTGTAGATAATTTTCTGTCGAGCGACCCATTGACCACCAAATCGATTATCATTTTAGAAGCTGGTTTGGCACAAGAGTTGCTTTATGAACAAAACATTACCGATATCGTTGTTGATGGCGCCAACCGAAAATGGATAGGAACTTCAGATGCGGGCGTTTTTCTAGTCTCTGCCGATGGTCAAGAAACCATTTATCATTTTACGCCCACCAACTCACCGTTGCCCAGCAATGCAGTAATGGACATTGAAATTAACGGCGAAACAGGCGAAGTTTATTTTGCTACAGACAAAGGAATGATTTCTTTTAAAGGCGCATCTACTAAAGGTGCCGAAGATTTAAACGATGTTTATGTCTATCCGAACCCTGTGCGGCCCGAATATGAAGGCACTGTTAAAGTGAGCGGATTGCTCGACAAAGCCACCGTAAAAATTACCGACATCGAAGGAAATTTGGTTTTTGAAACAACTTCTCAAGGTGGCACGGTGGAGTGGGACACCACAGCATTTGGCAATTACAAAGTAGCTTCGGGAGTTTATATGGTGTTCATTTCTTCACAAGAAGGCACGGAAACCAAAGTCAAAAAAATAATGATAATACGCTAACATCGATAACTTATCACATGATTTATGTTAGTCAAAACCAAAGCCATTGTTTTATCTTCTATCAAATTTCAAGAAAAAAGTCTCATCGTAAAGTGTTTTACACTTTCTGACGGACTAAAAACCTATTTTGTTCGAGATGCGTTTTCGGCTAAAAAAGCGAGTCAGAAAATAGGTTATTTTCAACCGATGACCCTGCTCGATATTGAAGCAATTCATAAAAACAAAGGCACACTAGAGAATTTTAAAGAACTCAAAATAAGTTTTCCGTTTCAGACAATTTATTCAGACATTATTAAAAGTACGATTGTGTTGTTCATTTCAGAAATGCTCAGCCATTCTATTCACGAAGAAGAGA